>JAIQFV010000021.1 GCA_020073085.1 Terriglobia bacterium
CATGAGTCTCCTCACCTGCTCGTCTGTGGTAATCACCGGCCCTCCTTGCACTTAAAGGCCGTCAGATTACCAACTTCCGAGCTTCGGGACCCGGTCAATGTAATTGTCGTTGCCGGTCAATGTAATTGTCGCTGATCAGATGCTCCTCGCCGCCCGCCTGCAGTAAAGAAACCTCTTGCCAGAAACTTCAAGGCTCATCGCCCTTGCATTCTGACTCCTCCTCCGCTTTCAATTCCAGTACCACATCCTGTGCGCAGCGCTCGGGATCAGGTCTCCAGTTGGACGCTTCGAGGACGATCTCTTCAAATGAATTGCGATCCGAACGATCGCCGCTCATGAATTGGTTGTTGTTGATCACAACTTGAGTGCGGTCATCCAGTTCCCGTCGCAGCCGCCCCATAAGCTCGATGATCTTCGTCAATTCCCGTACCGCCTGTAATGCCATTCTGAGATCCCCACTGCTTTCGGCCTGTTCTTTGATGCTCCTGGCGTCGGCCTCTATCGCTTCGATCTTCCCTAGTAGGTCATTGGCGTTTGCGACTTCCGACGCATCGTGGGAGCTTGCGAGGGTTTGGGGTATATGTTTCCTCTTGTGGCGACCCAGTGAGTCGGTCGAAACGCAGTATTTCGCGGCAATCGCAGGGAATGCGATACCGGTCACAAGTTGCTGATCGATCGCATTGTGATCGTCGTGCGTGCAGATTAAGCAGGCCCTTGGCATGGCAGCCCTACTCCTTCATGGAAAGGATTGTCATGTAAATTGTCATGTAATTCTGAATTTCATAGTCATTCGACATCGGACAAGCTCATTCAAAGTCATTGCGTCCTTTTCTCTTTCGAGTATGTTTCTCGAGTATGTATCTCGAGGTTTTCCGCAGTGCTCATCGAAAGTGGGTCAAAGTCGGAATGATGGGAAGGAGAACTGGCAGTCATGAGGTCGTGGGTTCGAGCCCCATCAGGTCCACCAATTAAAAGCAAAGTCCAAATTCCAAACCTCCAAAATTCAAACAAATTCCAAAATCCGAACCGCCAAATTCCAAATAAGTTCCAAAACTCCAAATTCCAAACAAATCTCAAACTCCAAACAAAACCCAAATTCCAAATCTCCATTTCGGATTTGGCGCAGGAGACCACTCCGACGATCTTTTACCCCGAATCCATCTGCGTCATCCGCGAAATCTGTGGATGACACATATGGCGGATGTCGATGCATTACGCGAATAGCTTAGTCCGGCCTGATGCTGGGGCCCTTCCCACCTCACTGAACGCCCCCTGCGATGAAGTGATACCCTGCCTTACCCCAAACGACCAGCAGCCCGTTCGCCCTGGACACTCCGTCACGAATGAACCGTTGATCGTACTCAGGGGGAAAACTCGCCCGATGACATTTCATGCCGCTGAAATGGGGTTTGGAAAGAGACGACCCAATTGATGTTTGGAAAAGGGACTGAGTGTCATATGAAACTCCCGAGACAAGTCACGAGCTGTGATCAGCGGTTGGTCATTCGTGATAAGAGGCAATGAGTCTGGAAGAGTTTTTTTTAGCGGGTCTTTGTCGGGCTCTTGCTCATTGCCTTATGGTACGCCGCTCCAAGATCGCTGCACTCGTTCGATCTTTCCGCACGTTGCTCTGGCTCGAGCAACCTCTGACTTCCGACTTCTGACTTCCATATACCACATTCTTATCCGCAGGGGCCGACAGACGTTGGCAAGCTCGAAGCGCTGTCCGCTTCTGGGATAGTCCAATCCCACAATCGGACGGAGGCGCTTCCCTCCCGGGGTTTGCCTCCATCTCTAAATCCTGTCATTTCAATTCAAAACCCTTAATCCATCATTGGTGAGAAAGATGCTATCTGCAATGACTACGGACAGAGCGGAGGGGACGAATGCTCTCCCTTAAAGCGAGTACACTGGGACAGGAGGTGGAGGATGGGAGACGTCATCACTGATTTTCGCCACGCGGTCCGGACGCTGCTGAACAATCCCGGCTTCACCCTGTTGGCGGTCCTCACCCTGGCGCTCGGCATCGGCGCGAACACCACGATCTTCAGTTGGATCAATTCGGCATTGCTCAATCCCGTTCCCGGACTGGCCCGCTCCAGCGAGGTGATGGCCATGACCGAGGGCATGTCCCGGGACAATCCCTTGGGTTTTTCATATCCGGATCTCGAAGCCATGCGCGACGGGCAACAGAGTTTTACCGGCATCACGGCGTGCGGCTTCACGGCGATGAGCCTGACCGGCAAAGGTAAACCGGATCGCGTCTGGGGCATGGTCGCCACGGCGAATTATTTCGATGTCCTGGGCGTGCGGCCGATCCTGGGGCGCGGCTTTCTGCCCGCCGAGGACGAGAAGCCGGGAGGGGCGCCCGTGGCGGTGATCAGCTACCGGCTCTGGCAAAGGCATTTCGGCGGCAATCCGAACATTGTGGGCCAGACATTTGAAATCAACCAGCACCCCTACACCATCGTGGGCGTAACGCCGGCCCTGTTTCAGGGGAGCCAGACGGGCGTGCGAACCGAGATTTGGGTTCCGATCATGATGGAAGCGCAATTGAACCCGCTGGGCGACCTGCTTCATGACCATCACCAGTTCTGGCTGCTAGCGTTTGGACGGTTGAAGCCGGGCGTCGCGCTGACCCAGGCGCAGGAGGAAATGACGCTGCGACTGAAGCGGGAGGCAAAGAACTATCCCGAGGAGCACAAAGGGCACGACAGCGTGACGGTGTACCCGCTGTGGCGCAACCCCTACGGCATGAATTATTTTCTCTCGACGCTGCTTCCGGCGCTGATGTCGATCGCGGGCCTGGTGCTGCTGCTGGCCTGCACGAACGTGGCCAATCTGATGCTGGTACGGTCGGTGGGGCGGCGGCGCGAAATCGCGATTCGCATGTCGCTGGGTGCGAGCCGTTGGCGGCTGGTGCGGCAACTGCTGGTGGAAAGCCTGACGCTGGCGATGGCCGGAGGCGCGGTCGCGTTATTGATCACGATCTGGACGGCGGGAACCCTCATGAAGTTCGTGTCCGACGGGGGGGACGGGGGAGGCGGCTTCCCGATCTCGCTCATCGTCCGGGTGGACCGCACGGTGCTGCTGGCGACGCTGGTGATCTCGGTGCTCACGGGGGTGATCTTCGGGATTTTGCCGGCGCTGCGGGCTTCGGGCGAAGCGCCGGTGGCGGTACTGAAAGAGGACACGGGGAGCGCGTCGGGTGGGCTCCGGAAGGCGCGCCTCGCGAGCGGGCTGGTGGTCGCGCAAATCTCACTGTCGCTGCTGCTGCTGATCTGCGCAGGATTGTTCATTCGCAGCTTCCGGAGCGCGCAGCAAATCAATCCGGGTTTCAATCCCCATAATATCCTGAACGCCTCCTACGACCTGTTTACCGCGGGATATTCGGAGGCGAGCGGGGCGGAATTCAATCGCCAGCTCGTCGCGAAACTGGAAGCGCTGCCGGGCATACAGTCGGTGGCCCTCGCGGATCATGTGCCGCTGGAATTTGACAGTGGTTCGACCAGCGTGAAACCCGAGGGCTACGTCCCGCAGGCGAATGAATTGATGGAGACGCAAGTGACCAACATCACGCCAAATTATTTCCGAACCCTGCAGATTCCCCTGGTGAAGGGACGCGACTTCACGCTCGAGGAGACGAAGAGTTCGCAGCGCGCGGTGATTGTCAACGAAGCCTTTGTGAATCGCTACTGGCCGAATCAGGATGCGCTCGGCAAGCAGCTCAATTCCGACTTGACGCACGAATGGTTCACGGTGGTTGGCGTGGCTCGCGATAGCAAGATGACCGGCCTGAATGAAAAGCCGACGCCCTTCGTGTTTCTGCCGTTGTACCAGGTTTACCGGCCGACCGTGACCCTGCTGGCGCGGACGGCGGGTGATCCGCTGATTCTCGGCAAGACGGTCGAGAAAACGATCCATGAATTGAATGCCGATCTGGTGGTTTTCGATGTGGGCTCGCTCGAATTGGGCGAGCAAATCGCCAGTTTCCCCCAACGCATTGCGGGAGCCTTTGTGGGCGCCTTCGGGCTGCTCGCTCTAGTTCTGGCCGCGGTCGGAATTTACGGCGTCACGGCCTACACCACGCGACAGCGCACCCATGAAATCGGCATCCGCATGGCGCTGGGCGCGAGCAAAGAGAACATCCTGCGACTGGTGCTCCGCCACGGGCTCCGGTTGACGTTCGTCGGGGCGGGGGTGGGCCTGGCAGCGTCCTTCATACTGACGCGCTACCTGAACAGCTTGCTGCTGGGCGTGACGAGCACCGATGCGCTGACGTTTTCCTCAGTGGCGGTTCTGCTCTGCGCCGTGGCGCTCTTCGCCTGCTTCATTCCTGCCCGCCGAGCCACTCGCGTGGATCCGGTGGTGGCGCTGAGATACGAATAGGAAGGGCAAAGTCCAAATTCCAAAATCCAAATTCCAAACAAAACCCAAACTCCAAACCTTCAAAATCCAACTAGATCTCAAGCTCCAAATCCGCAATCAAACGGAATAAAGCTCTCCTCCAAGTTTCCGTGACCTCTTGCTCGATGGGGTGCCCCGGCAGTTTCGCAAGTGTTTTGCGATCCGCCATAGAATTGCAGTAATGCCCCAGGAACTTCGGGACCGCCCCGAAGTTCCCAGGGCCCTGGGGTTTTCTTGAAGCGCAGATTTCCTTTATCGGCTGTCGCGAGTCCCCTTTCCGACAGGCAGTGGTAAGCCGTCATCGTCAAAGAAGCTGAGAGTTGTAGTTGCTGCCCCGGTGGTGCTCAAAAAAATGAATTGAGTCTGATATCCGCCCCCATCTGCAATCTGCGGGAAGATCAGGGGCGAAGGCGCGGGCCTGGTCGCATCGGCGATGGGGAAGGTCGTCAGCAGGAAATCGCCGCGCCCATTTGTGAGGGAGCGCAGGGTCAGGGCAGCAAAAGGAGACCCTGAACTGATGTCCAAGATTCCCCTGAATCCGGGAGGCAGACTTAAACTAAGTTCATCCGCAAATCTTGCCGTATGCCCGTAGCCGCCGAGCCAGAAGCTCGCAATTCCTACCAGCGTTGTCCCATCCATTTGGTAAGCGTTGATCAAGATCATCCGGGAACCGCCTGTGGTATCGGCAATCGCCAGTCCGGTGTTATGTCCACCCGATTTGTCGACAAAGACCCGGGCATGGGTGGTGGGCGTCGCGGAAGGTATTCCGGACTCAGTGACCAGGATGCCTCCCACGGTGTAGCCAAAGACGCCTGCACCCACCGGTGCATTGGATCCCGCCTCCGGGATAATTTGAACAGATCCGGCCTTGACGCCGGAGCTGGAACCATCGGTTTGAACTCTCAGGTGCCCGCCAGGGGGGATCGTGTAGCCAATGCCGATGATGGCTTGACCAATTCCGACGAACTTAAGTTGCATTGCCGACCCATTGTCGTCATGAAACCACATCATCCCCGATTCGGTTGCAGCTGAGGTGTTCAGCAGGATCAAGGCCGTCTGGTAACCACCGCCATCAACAAGTTGCGGGAAGGAGACCAACCCCGCGGGGGGACTTTGAGTCAGGTCGGCGATGGGTGTGCTGGTCAACAGCCCCTCCCCGCGTTGATTGGTGGTGAGCCGCAAGGCGACGACTGAGATCGGCTGATCACTGGTGACGTCTAGAGTCGCAAACCCTCCGGTCAACCCAAAGTTTGAGGGCATGACAAACTCCGGCGCCAATTGATCGATGAATTTCGCCGTGTGCGCCCCTGGAGCAAGCGTCGTGGACCCTTGGGCGAGGGGGACCCCGTTGGCGGAGCGCAACTGCAGAGACAAATGGGCGGTCCCATTGCCTCGGTTGACCGCGGCAAATCCCGTGTTGACGCTTATGACCCCTAATTCCTCAGAGTCTGACTTCGTCGAAACACTGGGGCGATAGTCCACGAAAAGCCGGGCTGCCGTGGTGGGGGGAGATACGGGGACGCCCACCTCGCTGACGACAAAGCCATTGGTTAAATAACTGAACACGGCGGTCCCGTAGGGCACCATCCCGGAATTGATGTTGACCGTGGCATAGCCGGCGCGGACCGATCCCACCCCTCCTCGCGTCGAGTAGCTGCCAGCCCCCAGCGAGGGAAGCGTCATGTTCACTTGAGAACCAGGGGCATGTTTTGCCGTAAACGTCGCCGTGACGTTATGAGGCTCAGTCATGGTTAGGAGGCAAGGTCCGGTTCCGCTGTAGTCCTCGCCGCTCCAGCCGGCGAATTCGGAATTTGCATCGGCCCAGGCGGTGAGGGTGACCTGGGAATTGTATGGGAAGCTAAACGCGCAGCTGTTGCCGCAGTTGATCCCGGTCGGGGAACTGGTGACTGTCCCTGTGCCGGCTCCCATCTTTGTGACCGTGACAAGCTGATTCCCGATCAGGGTGAAGGTCGCTGCCACATTCCTGGCTTGGTCCATCGTCACAACACAGGTCCCCGTGCCGCTGCAGCCTTCCCCGCTCCAGCCGGCGAAGGTGGAATTGGCGCCTCCCTGTGCCGTCAGAGTGACCTGCTGGTTGTATGGAAAGCTGTAGGAGCAGTTGCTGCCGCAATTGATTCCGGGCGGTGAACTGGTGACTGTGCCCGTGCCACCTCCCGCTTTCGAGACCGTGAGCGTCTGGTTCCCGATCAGGGTGAACGTGGCGGCAACATTCCTAGCCTGGGTCATCATCACGGTACAGGACCCCGTGCCGCTGCATCCCTCCCCGCTCCAACCGGCGAAGATCGAGTTTGCACCCGCCTGTGCGGTCAGGGTGACCTGCTGGTTGTAGGAGAAGCTAAAGGAGCAGGTGCTTCCACAGTTGATTCCGGGCGGCGAACTGGCGACTGTGCCGGTACCCGCGCCCGCTTTCGTCAGGGTGAGCGCTTGGGTAACGCCTCTTTGCGTGATGCGAAAGGAAAATGGGTATCCAATTCCTTGAGTTCGATCACCGGCATCCGGATTTGCAGCCACGCCGTAATTGATCGTTCCATTCCCCACGTTATATCCGTAACCAAACGGTGCGGCGGTTGCAGTAACGCTGGTCAAAACCACCCAGGATGCACTCGTAATATTCCAAAAGCATGTGGTCGGCGTAGTCAGGGTATAGGATCCGGTGCCCGGGCTGGGGGAGAAGGTCGCGCTCGGAGGACTGAAGGTTGCCGTGCAACCTTGTCCGTTCTGAGCGATCAGAAAAGTGCTGCTGCTGAGAGCGTTGCCCACTATGGGATTGGAATACCTCATCGCTGTTCCAGGATTCGCAGGGATCGTGAAATTGATGGTTCCGTTTCCACTTCCGCTGGCGCCGGAATTAATCGTCATCCAGGAAGGAATGCCGGTAACACTCCAATTGCAGCCCCTCAGAGTATAAACGTTTACACTGGTTGTCCATGCCACCCCCCAACCAGTAAAGAACGCGCCGGGGCTGAGCGTGAAAGCGCACTTAAACATGGCAAACTGTGCGCCATGTCTGGGCACAAGATATCTCTCGGTGCCAGTCACCTGCTCCCAATAGAAATCACTCCCTGGGTCCGAATAGGTAGTCTCTGCCCCACCATCGAGATCGGCGGAAAATGTTCCTCTGATGACAAGCCCACTTCCCTGAGAGTACACAGTCCCACTGGCGTTTAATGTCCTCCACTGAATAGTGAGGTCATAGCCATACCCCAAAATCATCAGCTTGCCATACCTTCCCTCATTGGTTCTGTAAAGGACAATGGCAGCCGGAAAAAATTGATTTCCAGTGATCTGGCTTGAAGATAGGGGTGCGGCCTGGATCATCTGTAACGTGATGTCATCAAAAGGGTAGGTTTGGCCTCTTGCCTCAGATATAAAACCGAAGAGGCACCCAACCAAAATCAAGAACTGGAACCAGCAGCCAAGCACTCCTCTTGGGCAATAAAATCTCGCGCGCAGCATAAATGCCTCCCTTCCAATGAAATGAGCCGTAGGATCAGATTACTGAGAGACAATCCGTAGGCCACATTGGACAGCAACCACCCTTCCGCAACACTAATCCCTTTTATGATAGGAACCACACTTAAGATTGCCTTGGATCGCACGACCAGAAATAAAAACCAAGCGCGGGGTATCCATAAGGAATGGGGTCTCCTAAGAGCACTTTTGGTAAGGCGTGATCTTGTGTCCTTGCGGTGTCTTACATCCTACTTAACGCGAATGCTTCAGGCGGGGAAAATTTAGGAGTTATGCATTGTCAAAGCGTACACGCGAACCGCTTTGTGCGAGTCAGGCGTTTCGCGGGAGCTACCCCCAGAATGCCGGCTCTTTTAACTATGTGAAGAATATCACAAGCAATGCTGAAATACAAGGAGTGGAGGATGCTTCATTCTCTACTGTCGAAATGGTAAAGAATAACGGGGTGGCATCCTGCGTCAACGGGAATCTGGCTGCGCCCTTTGACCACCTGCCTCTACCCACAAGGTGCCTGCATTCTGAAACCCGAATTCGAATTCTTGGCAGCCTCTGGGCAAACGGTTTTCCAAGGCAGAAGATCATTTTGGATTGCCTCTGGCCAAATCAGACTGGGAAGACTGAGCAGTGGGCTGCAAGGCGGTTCGCCAAACGATCGAATGGATTAGAGATCCTGCGGGCGATGATCCAAGCGCCCCCGCACCGCCTGGGTGAAGGACATGCTTGCTGAGGACGCGGGCCACTCCTTAAATCAAATCCCAAAAGTGGATTGTGGGGATGACACCCTCAAATATTTTATGGGCGCTGAAGGAGACGCTCGATCAAATCCAGTTTCATCTGTACCGCCAATTGTCCGGCGCGGATACGGTGTAGGATGACGAGCGCCCAGATGACCGCAGGAAGGATAAAGACCATCAACAGGACAGCGAACAAATCAACTATACCGATGTTCATCGATCTCCCTTCCCATTCCAGACCGGCTTAACGGCCGGCTCATCGCCCGCCTGGACCGCTCTGGTTCTCTGCGGGCCCCCGCTTGCAAAGGTTAGACAGGTCCACGCTATTAACCCCGGACGATTACAAACGCCACAACCGCGGCCGCAACCAATGCAAAGACAAACAGAATTAGCTCTTGGCCCGTGAGCCAAGGGACGCCACGACCTGTCCTATCGTACTTGGCTCGACCCTCTCGCGAATAGAGACAGTAGTGACCTGCAATCATCAACGGAGTGAAACAGATAAACACGTACCCCACGCCGAGAACGGTCCGTGATATGACGCCAAAGGTGCCGCTTTGGAGCGGCAGCACAACGCATGCGAACAAGACAGCCAACATGAAAGTGAGGTTCACGAAGTCTGAGATCAAAAGCCACGTGCGGCCGCCCTGCTCTTCCACCGAAAGCTCTCTCGCGATTCGCCACCCGAATACAGCGAACTGGAGAGCCAGCAGCGCGGGGACCAGGGTGAAGGGATTCAGCGTTTGCATTTTCAGCTCCTGCGGAGTCCGACGACCCCGCGACTCGCCTTGTGGCGCTCGACGGGTGCCTGTTACCCCAGGCGGCCCGGTCAAAACCGTGAGGGTTCTCGCGTGTTGAAGGCTCGAGGGTCAAAAAATGATGAATTCCGGAACATCAAATCTTTAGCTTCTTCCCTTTCGGATTACACACCTTACAGGCTACAAAACCTGCTGCCTCGGCCTCTTTAGCTGTCTTGAAGGTAATCCTGCTCCCCAGCTTGATCATCTGTGCCCATTGGCAACTTGGCCGGTGATACTGGCTGGAATTCTTAGAACCGACAAATTGGGCGGGAAGCGTCGTCGAAAGCATGAAGAACAGGAACAGGACAGTGAGCGATTTGTGGAGTACTGACATGGGAGCCCCCTTGAACTCTACCGAAGGGTGATTCCTCGTCTCACAAAGGAGAATGCTGAGGCCAGCCGGTCGCTCGAATTTGATGGACCGACAATGGGGGAGGTGGCCTTCTAGAAGTCTAGAGCTTGACTGATTTGATTGCAAGAGAAAACTTTCACATCTCCTGCTTTAAAAGAAAAATGAACGGGGTGACCGCTCTTCCAGTTGAAGAAGGAGGCGCGACGCTGAATTCAGCCGTTGTCTGACCTTTTTACACTGCAGCCCGGCTGGACAGAGAACACTTCATGGTTTGAATCGCCGACCAGATCCTTATATGGCGAAAACGCCGCAACTCCAAACACCAGGCTGGGAGCGCAAGTTCGAAGGAAGTAGGCCGAGAGCAGCGGGCCATCCATTTCCACCATTTTCTCCTTGCTTCTCAGCCTGATATGGCGGTAGCATAAAAAAGATAAGTCGAGAAAAGGGTGTAGTACTTGGACTCGGCCGTGCGGCCGTTGGGCAAATTGAGACTTGCGCAGCGCTCCCCAGGGTTGGAGCAAGCGGAATGACACACGTGACGGGTCTAGTATTGTCACGGTACCCGTTCAAGGGCCAGGAGACCGCTGGTCGGATCATGGTCATTTCGATGACAGCCAGACCTCTCGCCGGCTCAGGTATTGAATACGCACACGTATCCCGGCGCGACATGTACCCCATACCCCAGTTGAACTGAATGATTCCCGGCCTCCCCTCATGGGGAGAGCCATGATATTGAAGCGGAATCGAAATCAATCTTGGTGATTTGATCGGTCGGCCGACCGTTCGACTATCACCAGCGAAAGAGCCCGTTTCCATCGCGATGGGTGGTGGCGGGCTCTTTCTTTTAAGGGAGGAGGATTCATGGATGGACACCCAAGATCTGCATGGCTAACATTCCTTGTGGTCTCGATGCCAATCGCTTTTCTAACCCTGCCTGCTCCGGAGATGAACGCACAGACGCCAACAAATTTTACGACGTCTTTCTCCATCGGAAAAGCAAGTAATCTGGGCTATATCAATCCGCTGGTCGGGGGATACTTTCAAGGGGATTACCGAATTGACGATCGCTTTCTCGTGGGCGGCCAATTCAAGCTCGGCTGGGAGCGCAAGTATGTTGGCGATGGTCACGCCACCGCCGAAAACTCATATCTGCGGACCTATTTTCACCGGAACCTCTTTGCCGAGGTCGGCGAGTATAGCGGCAAGTATTTTACCTCACAATTCGATAAGGCATTTTTCTCGCCCAATATCGCCGCCGGCATCGATATCAAATCGGCGCGTTTGCCGGGCCATTCCCCCCTGCCCATGTTGATCAAGGTTTCTTACCTGTTCCCTGACGCCATCTCCCCAAATCGGACATCGGCATTCATCTATGAGCATGATGCCCTGGTTGGGAGGCCACGGAACCGGATGCGTCTGTTCCTCGGATTGGAATTGCAGTTTGTGCGCTACAACCAGTCGGCTCATCGAAACACGGGGGCGTCTGCTGCGCTGAAATTGGGTTTGCGGTACCAGAAGCCGCATATTTCAGAATGAATTTAACCTTGCTCATGACAGGGCGCTCAGGAGTCCCCATCGAACTCTCTAACCTGGAATCTTGAGTAGGAAATGCCGGAATGGGGGGCGATCCCGAATCCATTCCCGGACCGGGAGCCCGGGATTCACCGCGAGAGGCGCCGGGACTCAATCCTGCAGACGCGGGGCCGGTTCCCGATGCGCCTGACCGGGCTTGACAAAGGCATCGGTTTCAAGGATTCTTCCCTCATGGCCTATTCACATCGGAAGTTAACCGCAGGTTTTTTGATGCCTCTTTTGATCGGGTTGATCGGGTTGTTCAACCTGATGCAGAGACCCCGCTTTGCCAGCTTTCACACCGTCGATGTTCTGCAGCTCATCGCCTCCGGCATGTGCTTTGGGGTCGCTCTGGCGGGTGTGTTCGCGCTGCTTCGAAGCGGGCAGGGCTCCTCCTAGGCCGGAGATGAAGGCCAGCCCCAGGCGTCAAACCCACGAGGCCCCCCGGCAGATTCGACGACGCATTCAAGTCAGGCGGTCGGTGGCTGCACTTCGCTGAGCCGCCGCTCGAGAAATCTCCGCTCGCTGTCATTGGTGACGAGGGCCAGCGCCTGTTTGTAGCTCTCCGCCGCTTCGAGTGAGGAGCCCAATCGGCGCAGCAGATCGGCGCGGGCGGCATGCAGCAGGTGATAGTGGTCGAGATCGCCGGCCGCGGCAAGGGCGTCCATGATGGCGAGTGCCGGCCGGGGGCCCTGCACCATCGCGACGGCCACGGCACGGTTCAACATCACGATGGGAGAAGGTTGAACGCGCTCGAGAAGATCATACAGGCTCAGGATCCGAGGCCAGTCGGTGTCTTCCGCACGCGCTGCCTGACAATGCACGGCCGCGATTGCCGCCTGCAGGGCGTAGGCGCCGGGCCCTCCGCGGAACGCCTCCTCAACGAGCGGTAGCGCCTCGGCGATCTGCCGTTGATTCCAGCGGCGGCGATCCTGCTCTTCGAGAACGATAAGATCCCCGGCCTCATCGAGGCGAGCCTCGCGCCGGGCGTCATGAAGCAGCATGAGGGCGACGAGAGCCGTCGCTTCCGCCGGGGGCTGCGGAGATTCCAGCGACCTCACCAGACGCCCCAGCCGGATGGCTTCCGCACAGAGGTCCCTTCTCACCAGCGGCCCGCCCCGGGTTGCCGCATAGCCTTCATTAAAGATGAGATAAATCACAGTCAACACGGCGTCAAGCCGCGCCTTCATTTCCTTCGGTTCGGGCACGACATAGGGAATCCGGGCGTCGCGAATCTTACGCTTCGCGCGCACCAGCCGCTGCGCCATGGTCGGCGAGGGGACGAGAAAGGCCCGCGCGATCTCATCCGTCTCAAGGCCGCACAAGGTGCGCAGGGTGAGCGCCACCTGCGCCTCCGGGGCGAGCGCCGGGTGGCAGCAGGTGAAGATCAGCCGGAGGCGCTCATCGGGAATTTCGCTGGTGTCGTAATCCGGTTCTTCGATGTTGCGGACCGGCCCGCTGGTGGCGTAGGATTCAAGTTTTTCCTCGAACCGGGCCCTGCGCCGGATGCGGTCAATGGCCTTGTGCCGGGCCGTCTGGATGATCCAGGCGCGCGGAAACTCCGGGACGCCGGAAACCGCCCATTGATCCACCGCGGCGGCAAAGGCTCCCTGCGCAGACTCTTCGGCCAAGTCGAAGTCACCGACGAGCCGAATCAGGGCTGCGACAATCCGGCCCCAATCGGAGCGATAGACGGTTTCAATGGCCTCAGCGACATTAAGCGGCATGCCTGATTGTAAATTTTTTTTGCGGAGGTGTCGATTTCGATCCTCCGCGTTCGATTTACGGATGGAAGCGCCTGAAAAAGGTGCCTCACATTAACACAAACATCCTTGAAGATTTTACGAAATGGAGCTCGATTCAATGTAGGGGCGTATAGCTATACGCCCCTACGGCAAAGATTCCGCAATTGTCAATTGTATCTTTAGTTCCCCGATGTGTATTGGGAGGAGACTTAACCATGCGATTCATGATTTTGATCAAGGCCAACAAAACTACAGAGGCAGGCGTTCTCCCGGATGAGAAGCTCCTTACGGAAATGGGAAAATTCAACGAAGAGCTGGTGAAAGCCGGCGTGCTGATCGCGGGCGAGGGGCTTCACCCCAGCTCGAAGGGTGCGCGCGTCAGGTTCGCCGGAGGGAAGCCGACCGTGATGGATGGGCCGTTTATCGAGACGAAGGAGCTGATCTGTGGATTCTGGTTGTGGCAGGTGAAGTCGAAGGAAGAGGCCATCGAATGGGTCAAGCGCTGCCCCAATCCCCATAACGAAGACACGGAGATCGAGATTCGTCAGGTGTTTGAGGCGGAGGATTTCGGGGACGCGCTCACGCCCGACCTCAGGGAGCAGGAGGCGTGTATGCGCCTGCAGGCGGCTGGGAAGAAATAGAAGTGGCGTCTGCAGGCGCTTTTGAAGCTACGAACAGCTTCGAATACCGAAACGTCAGCGAGCGTCGTGCTTCACTTCAAAACTTTTCTGGATTGCGGTGTCGATCAGGACACTTGCCATTCGATTGACTCATGGAGACACGCTAATGAAATATATGTTGCTGATTTATTCCGACGAGCAGGCCTGGACCGAACCCGAGCGAGTGCAGTGTTACGAGCAGTCGACACAAGTTGCGCATGAGATCAAATCGGAGGGACACTATCTGGCCGCCCACCCACTGCAGCCTGTTTCGACGGCAACCAGCGTCCAGGTGCGCGACGGCAAACGGCTTGTCACCGACGGTCCGTTTGCGGAGACCCGCGAACAACTCGGCGGCTATTTCCTGGTGGAAGCGCGGGACCTTGACGCGGCGATCGACATTGCCGGGCGGATTCCGGGTGCGCGCAAGGGCACTGTCGAAATCCGGCCAGTCATGGAGATCCCGGACCTGCCCGTGAATTGATGGAGGGGGTCATGACGGATACGCACCGTCCGCGACGTGTTGGTCGAAGCATCGGTGCCTTGCTCGCGAGCTTTCTTGGGGTGGTCATTCTCTCCATCGCCACCGACATGACCATGCACGTCATGGGTGTCTTCCCCTCTTTGGGCCAACCTCGGGATTCCCGGGATGCTCCAGAGAGCAGAGCATCCCGGCTACCGAAGCACGCTCTTGTGAGAAGCGGTCTTCGCCTCTATAATTTGTCACCTTCAAGAGATGGAGCGGTACGGGTTTCCCGCGAGGGGAGACCCTGTGGACGAAACGTCGTGCTGGAATGAGTTGTGAGAGATGGAGTGCAGATCGTTGAAGCGAGGGCACACGTCTCTTGAGGCTCGAGATTTCATGACAACCTCAAAAGAAAGGAAGGAGTGCGAATGAGCAAGGTACGAGTATTGGTAGGCACACGCAAGGGCGCATTCGTCCTGACGTCGGACGGCAAGCGCGAACAGTGGGAAGTCAGTGGTCCTCACTTTGTCGGCTGGGAGGTCTACCACCTCAAGGGATCACCCGCTGATCCCAATCGGTTGTACGCGTCGCAGACCAGTGGCTGGTTCGGGCAAGTGATCCAGCGCTCCAATGACGGCGGCAAGACGTGGGAGGCGCCCGGGGGCGGGCCCACGATGACGCCCGGCGGCATGCCCGCAGGCGAGAGCAATAAATTTGTCTACGACACAACGCCAGAAACCGGCAAACCTCTCACCACGCATCAGTTTTACGACGGCACGCCCCACCCCTGGGTGTTCAAACGCGTCTGGCATCTTGAGCCCTCGCTGACGGATCCGGATACCGTCTACGCCGGGGTGGAGGACGCCGCCTTGTTCCGATCTACCGACGGCGGAAAGAGCTGGCAGGAACTCGCGGGTCTGCGCGGCCATGGCACCGGACCGCACTGGCAGCCCGGCGCGGGGGGCATGTGCCTGCACACGATCCTGCTCGACCCGGGCAACGCGCAGCGGATGTTCATCGCCATCTCGGCAGCGGGCGCCTTTCGCACCGACGACGCCGGCAAGACCTGGAAGCCGATCAACCGTGGACTGGTTTCCAGGTATATCCCCGACCCAACGGCCGAGGTCGGTCACTGCGTTCACCGCATTGCACTGCACCCGTCGCGGCCGAACGTGCTGTTCATGCAGAAGCATTGGGACGTCATGCGCAGCGACAACGCCGGAGACTTGTGGACGGAGGTCAGCGGAAACCTGCCGACCGACTTCGGATTTGTGATTGATGTGCATGCACACGAGCCGGAGACCATTTACGTCGTCCCCATCAAGAGCGATTCGGAGCACTTTCCGCTGGATGGGAAGCTGCGGGTCTACCGCAGCCGGACGGGCGGAAACGACTGGGAAGCGCTTACCAAAGGTCTGCCGCAACGCGACTGCTACGTCAACGTATTGCGCGACGCGATGGCCGTCGATTCGCTCGACAAATGCGGAATCTATTTCGGGACCACGGGCGGGCAGGTTTATGTATCGGCGGATGCCGGAGACAGTTGGGCCCCGATCGTCCGCGATCTTCCGGCCGTGGTTTCAGTCGAGGTCCAGACGCTGCCATGATCCGAGTCGTTCTCCCGCAACATCTGCGGACCCTGGCCCACGTCGGCAGCGAAGTGGAACTTGAGGTCAAGGGTCAAGTCACCCAGCGATCGGTCCTCGACGCACTCGAAGCTTGCTATCCGATGCTGTGCGGCACGATTCGCGACCACGTGACGCAACAGCGCCGTCCGTTCTTGCGTTTCTTCGCCTGCGAGCAGGACCTGTCCCATGAGTTGCCGGACGCCCCGCTGCCCGACGCGGTCGCGTCCGGCGCCGAGCCCTATCTGATCGTGGGGGCCATTGCCGGCGGGTAGACGCGCGGAAGGAATGGCTGGTCGTCGCCGGCGCCAGCCAGCAAAAACTTCATTGATGCCAAGCAACACACCAAACCTTGTTTCTGGAGGAATTTATGAAACGAATTTTGACGCTTACCGTTCTTTCGCTTTGCCTCTTGATTTCCCTCGCCATCCCGGCCGCCTCTCAGACGCAACCATTCCGGGACTCCCATGAGCGCAAAGAGGCCATGAACCATTGCAAACACGAATACAAGGAGGCGATGGAGCGAGCGAAGCACAAGCGTGGCCATGAGCGGAAGGAGGCCGTGGAGCAGGCGAAGAGGAATCGCGACCGGTGCATGAATGAGGCCCGCCGAATGAGGTAGGGGAAGACGACTTCCAGCAGGGCCGAGAAACGGTCGCGGCTCGTCCCCGCATGTCACGCCGAATCCGGGGAGCGGTTTCAGGATGAATTGACGGTCGTGAGTTCTTCTTGCCCGTCGACACCGGGCGTGGGACTGCGAGCGGGCCGGCGTGCCAAAGGCTTTGCAAAGCGCTTTATAGGTGGTATTTGTCGCCTTTTTCCCGCAGGCAAATCGCAATTCCCAAGGAAACCGCACGCATGCCGGCTGCGCATTTCTGCGCCCCCCCGCCTGAAGCACCTACTGCAGCAGCAGGTTCACCGGCAACCCGCTGTCGCTGAACAAATTCAACTGAACCATTCCCCCCGTGGCGGCCGTATTCAAGAAGATGAATTGCGTCCTGTAGCCGCCCCCGTCCACAACTTGCGGGACGAACAGGGAGTTGGCGGGCGGATGATTCAGGTCCGCGACGGGCAGAGTCGAGAAGATGCTTTCCCCCCGCTGGTTCGTGGTCATTTGCAGGGTCAGTGGAGCGACGGGCAGACTGCTGGTCATCGTCAGAATCCCCTGGAAATTTGCGGGGAGCCCCGTGAATATCTGGGTAATGAATTTGGCGACGTGGCCATTGGCGGGCACAGACAGGGGGATGCTGCGCGTTGAGTTGTCGAACCCGACCAAGGTCAGTGTGAGCGCGACCGCGCTGGGATTCGGGTTCACGATCGCGATGCCGGTATCACGCGGCACGAGAGGGGGAGCCACTTGGACGTACATCCGGGACGAGGTGGTCAGGGGTGCGCTGAACACGCCGGCCTGGGAGACCAGGCTCGATCCGGCTTTTGTAGAGAAAACGCTGCTCCCCACGGGCAGTGATCCGCCGGTCGATGTGGCGATGGCATAGCCGGCCCGAAGGCTCCCCACCCCGGTGGTCGCGAACTTGACCATCCCGTTCGGGGGGATGCTGTAGTTGAGGGTGCTTTGAGCGCCAGCGCCGAAGTCGAGCGGCAACGTGGTCCCGCTTTCATCACACAAGTTGATCGTTCCCGTGCTCGTGGTCGATGACGAGGGATTCATCAGCAGGATCTCGGTCGGCGCACCCCCGCCATCGACAATTTGGGAAAAGATCAAGCGGGCCCCTGCGGGTGGATTGTTCAAATCGGCCAGCGGCAATGCCGTATAGATCGGCTCGCCATGCCCATTCGTGGCTGAGCGAAGATTGACAGCGGCGAAGGGAGAAGCGCTTGAAAGCGTCAGCGTGCCGAGGAAAGTGGCCGGGAGGTTCAATCCCATCTGGTCCACGAAAAGCGCCTTGTGGCTCCCTCGATCCATGGCGATGGTGGACTGAGAAACTTGCGCCCCGGTGCTGTCCCGGGCCTCTGCCAGGATTGAAAGGGCGCTTCCTCCCGGATTCACCAAAGCAACGCCGCTATTGGTCCCCGGGGCCAAATCGACAAACAGACGCCCGCTCGTGATCGGCGACGAAGCGGGGATGCCGACTTCGGTCACCAGGACTCCCCCCTGAGTCAGAGAATAATTGGCAAGAGCCACCGGAGCACTGGGCGTTTGGAAGGTGACCTGGCCGTACACCACCGTCAGTTCCCCCTGGCCCGAAGAAGCCACCGAAACACCGTGACTCGAAGGCAGCATGGCTTGGTACCCTGTCGGGCCACCGCCGCTCTTGGTCACGGTGACCGACACCGTGGCGAGGTTGGAATTGGTCGATCCATCCCACGCTGCAAAGGTGAAGGTGTCCACCCCGCTGAAAGAGGGGTCAGAAAGATATGTTGCCTGCATCCCGCTAATCCCCGCCGTGCCGTGGGTGGGTTGGGTGTAAATGCTCACGGTCAGGGGGTTTCCATCCACATCGGACGCGCTTAAAGGAATGGTGACCGGTGTTCCGGCAACCGTCGACGCTGAGGCATTGTTGGCGACCGGCGCATGATTGGGATTGGCCGAATCGCTCTGGGGACCGTTGTGGCAGGTGTAACAGCCGATTTGAAAACCTCTCCAGAATTGCTTTGCCCCAAACTCCGTGGTGAGGGAGCGATCAGCCTGCGAGCGGGACAGAACCGTTCCCCGATAGTCGGCGCCATGACACGCCTGGCAGGGCGCCGGCCCCGTGGCGTTTCTGGCTGGGCGTTTGTTATCTCCCACCACATCACTGTGGGCCCTCACCCAAGACGGCCCCACAGGATGCATCCCATGGGGGCCGCCTAAAGGACTGCTGGGCTGGACACCATGGCACGTAGTGCAATCCGCCAGCATGCCCACATGGCCCTGAAGCTGCTGGCTTTGAATATTGTCGTTCCGGTGGGAGGTGGGATATTCGGCATGGGTAGATCCATGGCAGGCTTCGCACTGGAGCCCACCATGCCCTTGCGAGAATCGATAAAGCGACAATCCCGCGGCAGGTGTGTTCGCATTGGTGGCAAAGGTGGAGTCGGCGGGCTGGCGCAGTTGGCCGGCGACGCCAAAAGCTGAGGTGAAACGAATCTGGCCGCCGTTCACCACGGCCGTGCCAGTATGGCAGTTCTGGCAACTCGGTTCATTCAGCCACCCCGTGCGGTTCGGCGCTCCCACCGCGCTCATCGGGCCGTGACAGCTCTGACACTGCATTTCCATGCTCCCGTCCGCCGCCACCGCCTTGCCCATGGCGCCGCGCAAACAGAGCGTGGTCGAGCCCGGATGACATCGATAACAGGCCGAGCGGTTCTTCGATGCCTCGAGCGTCAATCCATTGGTGGGATCGGTCACCCCGGAGTGATGGTCGTGAACCGAGCGGGTCAGAGGCGGTACTCCGGCGGCACCGCTGGTTCCCAAGGCTTCCGAGGAATGACACTTGGCGCAAAGGATCGGTTGGCCGTCGTTCACCACGTTGACGTAGAGACCGCGGGTATTGTAGCCGGCAGTTGCGAGGGCGCGCTGGTAATTGGGATTGGCCGCATTGCGATCGTCGTGAAGTCGCAGGATGTTGAGACGAAAATCTCGGACCGGATCCGGATTGGAGACCCAGCCCGAAGGCGGTTGTGCCCCGCTCGTGGATCCCGAACTATGACAGGCGCGGCAGTCCATCTCATCCGAAACCGGCAACACCACATCGGTCTGCGCCAGAGCATTTCCGGCCGCATCGCGGGCCACCAGATGCATCATGGGATAATAGTTCTTCAGGTGATTGTCGTCATAGGGGGTGAGCGGAATGCCTTCTCCGATGAACCAGGATTGCGTAGCGTCATACGTCATGGCCTGAGGAGTATTGGCGGCTCCGGGCATGCTCTTTCCCGCCAGGCCCGCATCGGGCGGCCGATTGGCCCCAAACAGCGCCAACACGTATTGCCAGAAATTCGTTTTCCCCACCGAGGATTGGTTCATCGAACCGTCCGGATCAGCGATCGCCTGGTAAGTCACCGTGATCCCAGCGGGGTTCTTCACCAGTCGACCCGACGGGTCTACCAGTTGTGCGACCACAGTATTGTAGGGAGGCAGGATGGCAAAAACCGAAAAGTCGCTGTCCATGCAATGCATCCCCAGATTATTCCATCCGATCAGCGTCCAACCTCCCCCCGCTGAACGCAACGGAACCACCATGAAGACAAGGATAAGGACCGCGAATAAGAAGGCCATCACAATGCTCTGGGTGCGCTTCATGAGAACCTCTTTCCAGGCTGTATGAAATGAGCTCTTCCACTCTCGCTGTGAAATAGGAAAACGGTCTCTAATAGTATTGAAAGAAAACAGATCAGCGGGAGGATTCAGCTTCAGCCGCCGGATACAACGCCCAGCCTCAAGGCGATGCATCCCTCTCCGAACTATGTGATTATTTGCACAAACTCAGTTTTTCGCAAGGGAAAAATGGACCATCCTGATGGGAAAAGGACCTGAGTTCCCTGCTGGCATGCCGCGTGAAAAACAGGGAAATTATTGGTCGGCCTAAGGCTTGATCGAGGGGTCCATGCGAGGTCGTTGGCCGCTGTGTTGCCGGCTTTCCTCACATCGAATTTTCTATCTTGGATCCCGATGATAGAAATTCACCTGCCGGGGTGACGATAAGAGAAAGCGCGCTCGGCCAACGTTTCAGAGCTCTACACGCTCGCGCCAAAATCAGACGTGAGGTTAGACAGATCCGGGATGCAATAATCCTGTAATAATCTGCTGTGATCATTCCATCGCACGTCGCGTAGCTCTATTTGTGCGCTGGATTTTTTACGGAGGCATCAGGTCAGTATCCCCGCGTAGTCCTTCAGTCCCCCGAACCAGCTCCAAGGCCCCCTATCACACAAGTTACGCAGCTCGACAGAGAGACTCAATTAAAAGAGCCGTTTGTGAAAGTGAACCCCGCGTTAGAACGGCATCAGCCGTTTTGGAGAAAGGGCCGCTTCAAACAACGAAACCGATGTACTCCTGGAGGAATAGAATGAATTTGAATTTTTGCGCACGGCACTTTGGCGCACTTCGGCTGCCTTTCAAATCAGCTTCCCTTCGCCGCTCGATGCGTTGCCTTATGTTGGCGGCAGCTATGTTCGCAGCCGCTTCTCTCGCCAATGCCGCGTTGCTGAAGGACGTACCGGTCACGCTGAGACAGCCCGATGGCACGCTGGTTCAATGTTTTGCCACTGGTGACGAATATCAGAATTTTCTGCACGATCAAGAAGGGTACGTTGCTGTCCAAAACCCCAAGACCAAGTCTTGGGTATATGCTCAGGAAATCGATGGCCGAATCAGGCCCACCGAATATCTGATTGGACACGGACGACCGGATCTGCCCGGGCTATCCAAGGGGAAGGCGCTGCTCCCTCCAGGATCCCCCACCCGTTTCTATGATTCCAAATCTGCCCGACCTGCCAATGCCTCCGGCAATCCGAGGCTAGCGAATTCCAACCCCCCTACGAATTCCTCAGCAGTTTTCATGGCAGCCCCCAATAAGGGCACATTAAACAACATCACTATTTTTGTTCGCTTTGCTGACGATCCAGAATTTACTCATCCTCTCTCCGATTATTCGTCTCTTTTCAATGCGTCCGGTGACGGGGTTGTCTCTCTTTATAGCTATTTCAAGGAGGCTTCGTACAATCAGTTGTCGGTCAGCACCTCGTTCTATCCGACGGCGGGAGCCAAAACGGCTTCTTACGTGGACAATCACCCTCGAGGGTTCTATCAAGTTTACGATGCGGGTGCAAATCCCTTGGGTTATAGAAACGCGGAGGACTATGTGGCCCGCGAACACGCGCTTCTCGATAGGGCCGTGGCGGCCGTAGGCGATCAAGTCCCGTCCTCAATTAATGTCGATATCAACGGGGACGGGTTTATTGATAATGTCTGCCTCATCATCCGTGGCAATCCGGATGGCTGGTCTTCCCTTTTATGGCCGCATCAATCGGTGGACTCAGGCTCGACGGCCGCGATCCATGGCAGCAGAGTAGGCGCCTACAACATCCAAATCGAGTCGCTGCTGTTACCGGACTTTGTCGGCGTTCTCTGTCATGAGTTCTTCCACTCCCTGGGCGCGCCCGACCTGTACCGTTACTCGCAGGAGGGCTCGCAGGACAGGGTGGGAGACTGGTTCAGCTCCGTAGGTCCTTGGGATCTTATGGCTGATACCCCCAAAGTGCCGCAACATATGAGCGCTTATCTAAAATACCGATATGGCGGATGGCTCCCGTCGCCGGCCCTGATCTCCCAGAACGGCACCTATTCATTGCACTCCTTGACGAGCAGCACCAACAATGCGTACTGGATCCCTTCTCCGTACTCGCAAACGGAGTGGTTCCTGCTCGAATACAGAAAGAAAGTCGGAGCGTTCGAGCAGTCCCTGCCGGGGGAAGGACTTCTGGTGTACCGCATCAACACAGCGCAAGATGGGCTTGGGGATGCCTTCGGCCCTCCCGATGAGGTTTATATCTACCGCCCTGGGGGGACGCCTTTCGCGGATGGTTCCCTGGAGAGCGCCTTTTTCTCTTCAAGCGCCGGGAGGACGGGGATTTCGGATTCCAGCGAGCCCCCCGCGTTCCTCTCCGACGGAAGTTCCGGCGGTCTGGTCGTCTCCGACGTTGGCTTGCCCGCTGACCAGATCTCCTTCCATGTCACCCTCCCTTCGGCGGGTCCGGTCGTTCCGACACCTTCCAAGCCTGCCGGGCCAATTCTTGGTGATTCCAACACGCCGTACCATTTCACCACCACGGGGACGGTCGATTCCCGGGGAGGCGCCCTCCAATATCGATTTTATTGGGATGACGGGGGGTTTTCGGATTGGTCCTCCAATCCCTCTGCCGACTACTCATTCTTCGGAAGCAAGACCTACAATGTCAGGGCCCAGGCGCGCAGCGCGGCTTCCCCGGCCTCGTATTCCCCCTGGTCTAACCCTCTTCTGGTGAGTATAAACTTTGCGACGCCATCGCCATTCCAATTGAAACAGCGTGTGCCCCCTCCTACAGATTCCAGAATGATGATCTACAGCATGGTCACGGGTGACATAGACGGCGATGGGAGTCCGGAAGTGATCGTGATGTATTGCTACCTGCCCGACAACAACCCCAGTAATCGATTCCAGGATCTGGTGGTTTACGGCTGGCAGGACGGCCAACTCCAGAAGAAGTGGAATCGATACGGGTCTTCCCTCACCTACCCGGAGGGGTGGTGGCTTTCGGTGGGCGACGTGGATGGGGATGGGCGAGTTGAAGTACTGAAAAATAGTGAGATGATCAAGTTCTCGGCCGGAAAATATAGTTCCACACCCCTGAATTTTATGCCGCTCGCTGTCGGAGACGCCAACAACGATGGAATCCTCGAAGCCGTTTCATTCGACGGCACGCTGTATCAATACCAGAGCGGCCGTTGGGTTTCCATCGGCCAACTCGATGTTCCCGCCAACATCTCCAAAGTGGCAATCGGAGATACCGATGGGGACGGCTTCAACGAAGTGGTCGTTACCGGAGGGAACGGTTGGAATACCGGTTCGGTGACCATCTACCGCTACACCTCCGGAGGGAAGTTCTCCGTCCTCTGGCAAAAAAGCCAATGGATGAACCATTTCACTGATTGCAAAATCGCCGACTGGGACTCGGACGGGAAAAACGAGATCATCCTCGCCAACGACGACTCTTCCTCCGTTCGAATCCTCAAATTCGCAAACTCAACCTACTCTGAAGTGTGGTCTCACATCTTTGGCGGCTATACCGGAATGGGTTGGGTACCCGCGCTGGCGCTGGGCAGAGTCAATCCGGCCAGCACCGGATCGGATCTGGTCATCGGTTTGGGGGGGCACTGTGCTCAACCCAAGGAGGGCAGTGGCGTGTATATGGAAAACGTGGGGATGCTCCTCCACGATGCAGACACGAGCATGGGTGTCGGCAGCCTGCTGGTCATCGACAGTGGCCACAACGGCCTTCAGGATATTGTGGCCGGGTCGACCGACGGTCTCATCTACGTCATATCGGTTTCGCCCAATGCGCCGCCCAGGCCGACATTGATTCCCCCCTCAGGCACAGCAAGCTTCTCCACACGGGGCTCCAGCGGTCAAGTGGTTTCGGGGTATGTTGAAGTCACCGTCAACGATGGAAGCGCTCCCTATGGGACTGCCGTGTTCAGCTATACCCAGGAGGGTGTCGTCGTCAGCGAAGTGGGCGTTCCGGTCTCACCTCCCACTCAGGCGGCGCGATTCTTTGTCGACACACGAACCCATGTGAGTGCCGGATCCGTCAACGGGACGATTGATGTTCTGACCGGGTTTGCTGCCGTCAATCCAAACAGGGCGATGGCACGGCTCACCCTGAAGCTTCGGGACAGCACCGCGGCGCTGCTGGCAGAAGGCAATATCCAACTGGCCCCGGGTGAACACGTGGCCAAGTTTCTCGATCAACTGCTTCCTGATCTCGTCCTGCCCGCGGGCTTTATCGACAATGGTCTCGGTTCTCTGGAAGTGACCAGCGATCAGCCGGTGTCGGTTCTTGCGCTCAGGTTGACGACCAATCAGCACGGAAGGCTCTTGCTGACCAGCACGCCGGTCGCGGATCTTGCCAAACCAATCCCTGCCGGACAAGTCTCTTTCCCGCAGATCGCCGATGGAGGCGGCTACCAGACGACTCTGATTTTCATGAACACCTCGAATTCAACCGAGACAGGAATGCTCCGGTTCTATGGAAACAACGGTTCGTCACTCCCCTTCCGGCTGATGGGCGTAGGCACGATCGACGCGGCGTTCCCATACTCCGTACCCGCGGGAGGGTTCCTGCGTCTCGTCTCCGACGGATCGGCGTCGACTGCGAACGTCGGCTGGGCACAGCTGGTGCCGGATTCTGGAAAAACATCTCCAGTGAGTGCCGCGATTTTGAGTCTGACGCAGAACGGAGTGCTCGTGACGGAGTCGGGGATTCCGGCGAGCGGCGGCACGACGCACGCGAGAATCTATGTGGACAAGTCGGGTGGGCATGACACCGGCCTCGCCGTATCGAATCCCGGCGGCACCGGCCTCCAGATTACTGCCAGCGCTTATCAATCGGATGGAAGCACACCCGCAGGGACCGGGACGAACACATTGGACCTGGCGCCGATGGGCCATGACGCGCGTTTTGTGGGGCAACTCATTGCCGGATTGCCCGATGGATTCACTGGAATGTTGGACCTCTCCTCTTCATCGCCTTTCACCGCTTTGACCCTGCGGTCCCTGACGAATGGACGAGGGGATTTCCTCCTCACTACGCTTCCCGTCGTGGACGTGAATCAACCTCCTCCGACTCCTCTCATCTTTCCTCAGATCGCCAACGGTGGAGGCTACCAAACCCAGATCATCTTGATGGGCGCGAGCGGCGCGACTTCCACGGTCACCTTGAGTTACCTGGGCAATGACGGGGCACCGATCCTTGTCGGCAGGTAATTCTATATTCCGAGGGACTGTCCCCAGGGACAGTCCCTTTCTAAGAGAGGATCAGAAATCAAGGAGGCACTTCAATATGAAATGGAAATGTTTCTTAGGTCTGGGTCTGCTCCTGGTGGTTTGCCCTGCATTCCCCCAAAGTTCAGGGTCGAATGGGGTCTATGGCGGGTACGTCGGCAGCGCTCGTTGGTTTGAGGTGATGCGCCAATCGGCGGCGAATAGCGCGATGTTGCGCTCCCTGGGAAGGACTGAGAGCCGGCCTGTTGTTCCACCCGACTTTGTTGAAGTGGCAGGGGTATTTGCCTTCATTCACGGCAACCCGTTTCCCAAAGGGCGGATTCCCAATCTGCGCATTCGCTGTGCGAACCCGAGCGCCGACAACGTCGAGCGCAGTCCGTTCATCAGTCAAACCGAGGGGGAAGCTCCAGCCTTCTACACCGTTTTCAAGAAAGGCGAGACTTACAATTTTTCCTGGATGTATTACTTCGGCAGCAAGGAGCAATTCGCCTCATTCTCCATACCGGCCGACGCGGCGAAACAAATGCAGGTCACAATCTCTGTCGACCCCAAGGGAAAGGGCCGGATTCTTTTGGCGCGCTAGCCTCCCCCGAATTTTCGTTTGACGAATCAAACCATTTTAGATCTTAATGGCTCTATGTTGGGACTGCAAGTTCGTCGACTCATGGATGCATACCCTGTGATTTTCCTGGCGTGCCATCGGCGGCATGTCCGCGACGACGAAACGGGAAAAAGCGTGAGCGAAAACCAGGCTGGCATTCTCGATCACCTGGACGTGACCCGTCCCACCACGCTGTCGAAGCTGGCCGAGCACCTGGGCGTGAGCCGCTCCACCATGAGCATCACCGTCGAGAGGCTCGTGAAGGCCGGGTTCATCCGGCGCACTCGTGGAAAGACCGACCGCCGGTGCGTCGCGCTGACGCTGACCACGGCAGGGGCGCGGATCAAAGAACACAACACCATCCTCGATCCGGAGCTCGTGGAAGAAATGTTCAGTCGAATGCGGGATCCGGAACTCGAAAATGCGCTGCGGGGAATCGAATGCCTTGCGAAACACGCCGGCATTGTACTCCGCCAGCGAAGCAGGGAGCGCAAGCGATGAGAATTTTCATTGCAGTGATTGGCGGGTTCGTCCTCTTGGTGCTCTGTGTCGTGGTCATCGGTGCACTGCTTCCGAAGCGGCACGTCGCTTCCCGCCGCGCCTCGTACCACGCGACGCCGGAACGCCTCTTTTCCTTGATCGCGGGCTCACAAGACTGGCGCCCCGACGTTGTGCGATACGAAGTCATTTCTCGCGAAGGAAACCGGGAAGTCGTTCGCGAAACAACACGGAACAAGGAGACAATCACCTACGAGGTGCTCGATCCGGTGGCGCCGAGCTCCCTCAAGCGGCGGATTGCTACAGAGAAGCTTCCTTACTCCGGCACATGGAGCTATACGCTGGAGCCCCGGGGCGAGACAACGATTGTCCGGATCACGGAAGACGGCGAGGTCTATAACCCGGTGTTCCGGTTCGTCTCGAAGGTGATCCTGGGACACACGCGCACCATCGATGCCTATCTTCGAGCCCTGGGGAAAGCGACCGGACAGGAGGTCCGGATCGAGGACTGATTTCGTCACTATAGAGGTAGGCCTGGAGCTCGTGTTACGGGGGCCCTCTGCAATCTTTGGCAAGCCGGTAATCCGCACAAGTTGATCGGCCGAGGTGCCTGCGTCATCGGTTTGACGGATCCTTGGGTGTTGCTCCCTTTTCACCCAGGCTCAAGTGAAAATTTCAAATGGAGACCTGACGCTGGCGTGCTTGAAGAGCCGGCGTCTATTCAAGAGCGATCACTCAATTGGTCGTCGCTGAGAACTTCACACCGGTGAGGGGGGTTCCAACCTCGCCGGAGATGTCATGGAGAAGCGGGCATTCCGCCGTCCCTTCCACCTCCGTCGGGGTCGCCTTGGTGAGAGTAATCGTGCATTTGCTCTTCCCCTTGGTGTACCTGCTGACTGAACTGCCCCAAAACATGGATATGCCGGAAAGGCTGAATGGGCCTTCCAAATCGACCTTTCCCGGGGCCTGGTACATCAGGACGATATTCAGATGGGCGTTCTCCTTGGGCTTGGGCTCGGACTTGAATACCAGCGTGGCCGTCGTGAAGCCCTGGGTCTGCTTGAAACCACCCTCCACAAAATTGTAGGTGAGCACCCGCGAGCCATACTTGAATGAGGCGTGCCCGGTTTTGGCCGGCACCCCCTCAAACTTCTGCGCCAGCGCAGGCATGGCGCAAGCCAGGAAGACAACCGCGAGACTGAGCATCAGTAGAACTTTGTGTTTCATCGGGAAGGGCCTCCTGTGTAAGTGAACAGCCAATTCTATCGAATCGAGGCTTCCCTCGATCCGGGAGGAGGATACCACGGATAGGCAGCAAATGAATGCACCCAGGACACGCCCTTCCGGGGCACCACCCCGTCATGTGCAATATCCATGGCGCGCGACAGTGGCCGCTAGTTTTGTCAGGATCATGGATCGATGGGGACAGACGCCCGTTCTTAGGAAATTTGAAAGAGGACTGCTCAGGGGTGTCTCTCCCCCTTTTTTTTGAATAAGTGCGTGCCAATAGAAAATGCAGAAATTTGAGTCAGGCCTGCTCTCCCATCTGGCGCCATCCCGGCCAGGATAAGAATCCCCATGTCCACTAAAATGCACCTCATCTACGGGCGGGCCGGGACAAGCTGTTTCAATTTTTGTTCGGCGCTGTCGCGAATGGCATTCCGCCGCGGTTGCGGGTAGGTTGTGTCCTTCGCGAGCAGTTCGAGAGCTTTCTTTGCGTTCTCGATCGCCAAATCCTTCTGACCATCCGCCACGTAGGCGTCCGAAAGGCTGTCATACACGTTGGGGGAGTTCGGAAATGCCGTGACATTCAGTTTCATTATCTCGACCGCCCCCTTTGCATCCCCCAGCTGGAGATGCTCGTAACCGAGCAGGTTGACGATGCGTTCGGGGAACAGGTTGGCTTTGGGATCGCGCTCGCGCGCCTCCGCCAGCATCTTCGCGGCTCTGCTGGCGCCCCCGGGCTGATCGATCACTTCCAACGTTTTGAGCAGTCGCGGCTCCAGCGGGGATCCGTTCGTTCTTGGAACGCTTTCCGGCCTCTTCATCAGGACGGCCCCCCACCACTCCGCGATCAGTCCCGGCAGCTCCGTGTGAACCGCGAACATTTCCGCGCCATGCCCTCCCTTTGCATAGGACTCAAAGCGGCTGGCCGGGCTGGCAGACAGGCTGAACTGCCACCGCATGGTTTCCGTGAAACTGCCAAACAAATCATCCTCCGCCGCTGCGGTGAAGACCGGCAGATTCTTCGATGATTGCAGGAACCGTCGTCCCTCGCGATCGGTGCTGCCGGAGAGCAACACGAGCGACTTCACCTCCGGGTGCCGCCGGGCCAGCCGGATGGAGTTGTTGACCCCGCAACTGGCTCCCCCGGCGCCAATCACGTCGCGGGCGACCCCCGGCTGGGACACGAGATACTGATAAGCCACGTCGATATCGCCGGGCCAGGTCTCTGTGATGATCTTGTTTTGTTCTTGGGGGGTCAGCTTGTCAAAAGGAGTGCCCCCACTCTCTCCAAACCCCCGGTAGTCCATGGTCAGAACGTTGATTCCCGAGGCGGCGAGGCGTTCGGCGAGCACGTCCCATAATTTCCGTTGTTGGTTGCATTGATGAAGCAGCAGGACCCCAGGACCCGGCTTGGCCGCAGCAAAATACGTCGCCTTGAGAAGGATCCCGTCGGGCGCAGTCAGAGTGACGGTTTGCACCGCGAGCATCGGCGTTGCCGCAATGCTCAGCGGGAGTAGAAACGCTAAAAAAGCCCACGACAAAACTTGTCTGGTTCGCATGATCACCTCCATACACGATTGTAGGGTTAATTCGGTTAAAGGAAAGAAGAATGGCTCGACCCGGCCGTGGATTTCTAAAATGGCGCCTTCTGTGCCGTGATGATGAAGTTCCTTGCGAGCCAGCGGCTATATCTGCGACGGCCGAGTCGTTCCAGTTTTTTCGCCATGCGGGAGGGCGGTATCAGCCAGTTTCCCGCGTGGAGAACAAAGTTATAAAAATCCACTCGAAGGACTTTAAAACCAAGCTGCTCCAAACCTTCAATCACCTGAGTGTCGCGGTACAAGCGGATGTCCTGACGATTGCTCATCCTGGACCTCAGGTCGGTGAGACGGGCGGGGAGGGAATTCAGCATGAGCAGTCCGCTGGACTGATTGGTAAAGGTCATCACGGCGTGTCCAGCGTGACGCAGCACCCTGCGCGCTTCAGCAAAGAAATCCTGGGGAGAAGTAAGGCACCCCATCACGGAAGTGGCGATCAGGCCATCAATTGTAGCATCGTCAAAGGGAAGCCTTTCGGCCTGTGCAACAATGAAACGAAGGTTTCGACACAGCGGAGTGTCCGCCGATCTCTGACGGGCGAACTCCACCATGCGGACGTCATGATCGGCCCCGATGAGGGAGGCGCCCTGATCGCTGCATGCGCGCATCAGATGGCCTGTCCCGCATCCCAGGTCGACCCATCGCTGTCCGGGGAGCATGATCTCGCCGCAGATTCCCAGGGCCAGTTCACTGGCCCGCCTGAAAATGAAACTCCTGCCGGAGGCCCGGGGTCCATCGTACATGCGGTCCCACTCCTCGGGCTCAAATTTACCGGCGGGGAGCCGGGGTGGCAGAGACATGATTCTCCTCGATTGACGAAGGTTCCCGCCTTTTGAGAGCCGGCAACAGCTTTTGCCATTCGGTCAGTCTCGGTCGTTCCCGAATTACTCGAAACACCCCGGCCTGGTTCCAAAATCTGGAAGCCAGCGCAGTCCGCGGGTTGGCACGCCGGAGCTTCTCCAGGATGGCGCCGATGAGTCTATCTTCATCCAGATGTTTTACGTCGGGGCTCACCGCGATGACCACCCGACTCAAACCCTCGTGCTCCTGCATTTCCCAGAACTGGTAGCAGTCGGGAGGGGCCCCCATTTCTTCGAGAGAAGCGCTGATCATGCTGTCGAGTTCCGAAGTCAACAGCGACATTCCCTCCACCGTCAGCTTTTCATAACTGTGGACGTTTGAAAGGTGCACGTCAAATCCGATCTCGCCAAAAAGGCAGCCGCACCGTTGGGTATTCAGCCGACCACAGTCTCCCAGCTCGGTATTCAGCATGATCCTGGCCGTGTGAGCAGACAGCGTTGTAAATAGAAAGCGTTCCACTTGTCCTTCCCTTGTCCCGGCCTCTTGGCCCAGAGGGATCAAAGCAACCCGGTCCGTATACAAATGCATGTCGTCCACAACGGAGCGGTGGGGGCAGGCGGCGCCGATCAAGCCGGTTTCGGTCGCCACGTAACGCGGGTACGCCTTCAATCCGGCGGACTCGATGAAACGCCTCCGGCTCTCCGTCAGCGGCTCCCCTCCCGTGAAGATCACGCTGCCTTCCAGATCAGTTCCCTTCTCCAAGGCTGCCTGTGCAATTCGCACGGCGGAACTTCCGTAGGTCCTCACGACGCTGAGGCCGTTTGTCTTTCGAGCCCCCTCCATCCATTCCACGATCCTGCGAGCGCCAGACAGGTCCACATATTCGGGCCGTGGCACCGGGAGGCCGCACGCCCTGCCGCCCCAATAAAGGAACTCCAGAGTCAGACGGGTTTCCAGTGAAACGTCAGCGAAGCGGGTGGGCAGGTGCGAAAACCATTTCTCCGGAACGACCCCGAGCTTCAGGTTCATGAAGAGGTTGTGAATCCCCGCGACGCCCGGCAGGACCGGATACCAGAGGGCCAGAGGGGCCTGCAGCACGCCATGCAGGGTGTAAAGCAACAACTCGTGGGCACTCTCTTCGGCAATGAAATCCCAATCGTATACCGCCCGGGTGCTCTTTCCTCGACTTCCGCTCGACGAGCCTTCGATGCGCCGGCCCATCAGAAAAGGATTTTCAAAATCAGTCCCCCGGGTGTGCAGGGTTAGACCGGGTCGGCAGATCGGAGTGAGCGACTTGAACTCCTCGAGGGTCAGGTAGACGCCTTCATCCCGGAGACCTTCCAGGGTTTTCTCAATCCCGTGCGATCTGACGTTCGCCTGAAGATCGCTGAATTCGCACCCGGCCCAAACCAGCAGCCGGCGCAAGGGACTGCCGGGAATGTCGTACATCAATCGTTTCGCAAAATCGATGAAATGATTTTCTCGATTGGCCAACCGTTGGGTGAGTTCATGAACGGCCTGAGGGTAGGTGACCGGGTTCTGGACGAAATCCCGAAATCCGCTGGCCAGAAGTGCCAGTTGTTTGATCCGCGAAAGTCTCATCTCGTGGGTAAAAGGCTGGTCGCAATCTTGTCCAGGAAGGTCAGGTCCATATAGTTCGACGGAACCCCATTGATGTATCCCAATTCCAGCATGAGGTGCAGGATCCCTTCCATGGCCTTCTCGTTGCGCAAGGCGTCCACATTGGGTTGATTTCTCCGGAGGGCCTCGCGGATGAACCGACGATTCACGCCGATGTACCGGGAGGCGATCTCGGAGGCTTCCTCCGGATTCTGGGCCACAAAGGCCGCGCCGAAAGCGAAGGCCCGAACCATTCCTTGAACCACCTCGGGCGCTTGATTCTTGAATCCGAGCGTGGTGGTCAGGGAGCAACCGGGGGCTCCTTTCCAAAGGTCTCCAGTCCTTCGAATGACTTTCCCCACTCCCAAAGCCTCCATCATGGTCGCGTAGGGCTCGACCATCGAAGCGGCATCCGCTCCCTGCCCAAAAAATGCAATGATGGCGCCATCCCCCGAAGGTTGCCTCATCAATTCAATGTCGGCCCACCCGAGCGACTTGATCAGTCCCATGGCGGTGAGGTCTTTAATTCCGCCGCGTTGCGGGATGACGACTTTCCGGACCTCCGCCAGGGTGATGCCCGTTCGCATGACGATGGCAGCCTCATCACATCCCGAGCCAGCCAACAAGACTAGGCGGGGATTTTCCGCGGACACGACTCGCGTCCAAGGCATGACCGCAAATTGACATTCGCCGCTCGCAAGCTTGTGGGGAACCAGCCATGCGGTCGCCGCGATTTCCAGTTCCGCTTCCAGCCCCTCCGCTTTCAAGAACCCCTTTTCATAAGCAGCATAGGCCGGCATTTGGCAGATGCCGCGCAACAATGAAATCTTTATCTTAGTCATAGGCTTTGATTATCGGGTTTGCTTTCGTTTACAGTCAGGGAAGGCAGTTGCGAGTGGCTAAAACGTCGCCATCTTTTCACTTAGAATCGCCGACATTATATGCGGACGGCAACTATCGAACAACAGGAAAGAACAAAGGGATTCCCCGTCGAGACAATGGGGGAAGGGTGGGAGATTTAGAGTATAGAATTGAATCACCCGCATGAAGGGGCCCGTACCCGTGCAATCTTCACTTGGATCGGACGGGGACAGACGCCTGTTCTCAGAGAAATGTGAAGCTTGCTTGAAATTGGGTGTCTGTCCCCTTCTTCAGTTGGGATATGCGACCCGTTCCTCTTCGGTCATCTTCCGGAACGCAAGGTATCCAGTTGGATTCTGCCTTGTTCGATGAATCCGCGAAGCTGGACCAACTGATCCCGCGAAAGCAGGACGGTGGTTTCCTTCAAGCGGCACGTTCGGATGGCAAATTCGATCGGGCTGGTCCGCTGTCGGGCCAGAGCCGCGACCCGGAAGGAATTCTTCATGGTGTAAACGGCGTCAAAGGATTTCAGAGAGGTGGCCGACCAGTCGAGTTTGTTCAAGTAGTCGATGGCATTGAGCAACGGCGCGATCTCTTCATAATCGACCAGGACCCCTTCGTGAGGGTGACCGCCCTCCACGACGCCGATGGCGATCCCATACTCCCGCCGCTCACTTCCGACATCGGTAACTTCGCGGGACCGGACCGTGACACTTCCTGTTCCCGAAGCGGCTCGGGCTGAAATGCTCCCGATTGGAGTAGTGCCCCGGATGATGACCGTTCCCGGGATGTTCTCCAGACCTTCCAGTTTTGTTTCCGGAGTCGGGGGGCAGGCACTGATCGTTTGAGCCACAACGGGTGCAGCCAGAAGCAAACTTCCAAGAACAGCCCAAAGCATGGCCTTGATTTGACCCATGACATTTTCCTCCAAAAATAGGCGGGTTTAGATCCACCCTGTGAATCGTTCAGAAAGAATCGTGACAGCCCCGATTGCCTCCGGGATTCAAGCGAAGAAACAGGTGGTTGTCATTATTTGTTCGAGGCCGAGTTCCCATGGTCTGGCCGATAGGCATTCGGTGTGAAGGGGGATGGTATCACATTAATTCACGCGGGAATGGGGTTGATGATCGGATGGGGACTGACACCTGTTCTTAAAGAAACTTGAAGATTGTCTGCAAGAAGGTGTCTGTCCCCTTTTTTCCTGTGGGATGCGGGTGCCGCAGGCATGTGTTCTTTGCATGCCTGCGTCTGGTCGGATGGGGACTGACACCTGTTCTTAAAGAAACTTGAAGATTGTCTGCAAGAAGGTGTCTGTCCCCTTTTTCCTGTGGGAGGCGGGTGCCGCAGGCATGTATTCTTTGCATGCCTGCGTCTGATCGGATGGGGACTGACACCTGTTCTTAGAAAAACTTGAAGATTGTCTGCAAGAAGGTGTCTGTCCCCTTTTTCCTGTGGGAGGCGGGTGCCGCAGGCATGTGTTCTTTGCATGCCTGCGTCTGGTCGGATGGGGACTGACACCTGTTCTTAAAAAAACTTGAAAGCGGCTTGGAACCCGGTGTCAGTCCCCAAAATTCTACGGCATCTTGAACTTGGCATCGTCGATCGGAATATTGTGCCTCATTTCAAGCTCCCGGTATGTGGTGAAGGACCGGCCTGATTTGGAATTCATTAGAAACGGCACCTTTACCCCATCGACCTCTCGATAGTCATCGAAGTAGTTGTCGACCTCGACCAGGGCGATCTTCGATTGCCGCGATCCGTCCTTACCAACGCTGATTTGCAGGGCTCTTGTTTTCCCGTCTCTGCGAAGAAGAAGTCGCGTGCGCGTATCGAAAAACAGCTTGGCCGCGTTGCCGCCAGTGTCGGTGCATTCGACGACGTAGGCCTCCCGGTCCCCCACCCGGTCCTTGCCCCTGAGCTTCATCTGGGGATAGAGTTCGTGCAAATGGACCGCGCTGTGCAGACTCGAGGAATTGCCAAAGGCGGCCGATTGTGGACCCTCTAGAACATGCGCTGCCTCGCCCGGGTTCTGAGACCAAGTCACTGTTCCATCCGACCCCCATGCCCACCGGCCTGCCCCTGTCCGAATGGTCAACCTTTTGTCCGGTTCCTTGGAATAGGTTTCGATCCATTCGCTGACTCCATCAGGACTGATCCTTACCCCTTTCGTCACTCGGGTCGCCAATTTCTCAATGGCTTCGCGCCCGCCAAGCGCTTGAATGTATCCATCGATGATCTGGGGCACCGTAGGATAAGGAGTGACCGCCCCGGATGAAGCAGACTCGGCTTCTACCGCAAGATCTTTCCCCTGACCTGGCCTGTTCCCTCCGGGTGCTGGCCAGGGATCCCAGGGAGCGACTGTTGGATTTCCGCGGGGGATGACGGGCAATAGAATAGAAGAGGCATAAAGTTTGTTTCTGGCGACGGAGATCACCGGAGGACCATTAGACGGGATTCGGGCAAAGGTATCTTTATCGGCCCCTGCAAGGGCGACACGGATGCGGTGACCCTTTCTGATCAGGATCGACGTCGAGAGCAATCCAAACTTCAGTTCCGCCACTTGCCCCGGGACCAGCGGCATCCCGTCCTTCCGCATAAACGTGTGATAGGGCTTCAGCAATTTATACGGCGGTTGGTCGTCCGATATCTTTCGGTGAATGGCCCGTAATTCGCCTTCGGTCAGATAGGTGACTTTCCCGTTTTCATCGACGTCCTCGAGATAGACGAAGAAGGCGCCATCCGTGTGGGTCGAGGTTACATACAAGGTGACCATCGGAGCACCCGTGATCTCGATGTTATCGGACAGGGGCGCACTTGTGTACGAGAGCAAGCGGCGGTCCTCCTCGGCGCGGTCCGGATAAATGACCGGACCGCCGCCCACTTCGGTATGCCAGCGGTTCTCGGCCCCCGTGGTCGCTTCATAATCGATCTTGTAGGTGTCGGCGCCTGAATCGGCCTGGGGAGGCGCCGGGGAAAGCGTGTGATCTTCGGCCAGATACCATTTCTGAGGGGCGCTCCCGGCAGGAGGCCAGACCTTCGTTGACTTCCACCGTTCCTCGCCCATCGTATAATAGATGATCTCTCTCTCCGACCCGGCTCCGGCGTCGATCCCTTTCAGGTAGTGGTCGAAAAAACGCAAACACTCCGCCAACTGTGGAGAATTAGGGGTCAAAGGAGACAGGTACGGGTCGGCGTTCTGAGATCCGCCGTGATTCCAGGTGCCGATCATGACCCTTTGGGGATTGGTGAAGGTCGTGAAGCGGCGCAGGACTCCATCGGCCGTCGCGGCGTCCAGCCAGCTCCCCCATCCGTAAATGGCCGCCTTCGACTGCTCGATTTCCCTCTGATAGGTGTGAATGCTGAAGTCGTCTATGGAGAGGCCCGATTCGCGATCATCGCGATACGTGATCGCCTTGGCCGCTTGAAAGAGATCGACATTCCCGGAGTGCTCCTTCACGGCCGCCCTCAACATCTTTAGGTTACTGTCTCCGTCAACCGGCTTGACTCCCAGGTTATTGTCCAGCTGGTGATTGGCCTCGTTCCAGGTCTTCAGGATCCATTCCGCAAACACGCCGCCCGGATAGGCGATATCGCTGTAGTTGTCGAACTCCTCGAACCGGGGGATAACGGCCTTGACCGCAGCATGACCGGAGACTGCAACAAGTTGAGCTGTTCCTCCCTCGTAGGAAGTGCCCAAGGCCCCGACTTTGCCGTTGGACCAGGGTTGACTGACAATCCAGTCGATAATCTCGCGGTCATCCAGGATCTCTTCGCGCGAGAAGGGAATTCGCCAGGTGCCAAAGGAAGCGCCGGTCCCCCGGACATCGACCAGAACCATCGCATAGCCATGGCTGATGAAGAATAACTTATCCGGGCCGGGGCCTTGTACACCCCGCGCGCGCCAATAGCGGGTGAGATTCAGCAACGCGGGAATTCTCTCACCCTCCGGCAGGCCCTTGGGCAAGGCGACATCAACGGCAATCTTCACTCCATCTCGCATCGTGATGTAAAGGGAGTGCGTGCTGGCAGTGTTGTAGAGCCTTTCAGAATTGATGCTCGACGAGGGAGTAGACTCGCTCGTAGGAGGGGTCGATGGACCAGCCTTTTCGGCATGTGGCAGAAACGCCGCTGGAGAGCTCCCCAGAAGGAGGAAAATACTCAGAGAAAATGCCAGCAACCTCGAGCGCATGCTGCCTCCTGGCCCCCTGACGCGCGGCCCCAAGGGGTTGGCGAAAGATCATCTCCCCAAAGAGAGCTGGGGCTGTCGACATGGAACCGTTCACTCTTGATTGAGAAACCGCATCGCGTACTCGCGGGAAAAAATAAACTCTACAACTGGAGTCGTTGAAAGGGAATGACGGTTGCCGCCAATTCATTGACCCCGGACGACACGCGGGCTGCTCGTTCACCGAATCCCTCCTCGCGGTCTCTCAAGCCCCTCCAGACTCAGCTTTACAGTGCGGCGATGGAACATTAATATGGCGTGTTCAATTTCAAGCCGTCGGGATTCGTTATGCCTGAGTGTACCATCCAAGCAAGAGCCGTCCTCAAGATCCTTGATGCCGTTCGAAGGGCGGAGGTTCGCTCCGGCGAGCTTTTCGACACCGTGAAACTCGATACGAGCGCGTTGGACGACCCCGAGGCGCGGATACCCTACCATACGCTGGTCACCCTTTATGAACAGGGTTCACGCCTGACGGGCGACGATGCGTTTGGTCTTCATCTTGCCGAACGGATCACCCCTCAGATGTTCGATGTGGTGGGTTACGCAGCGATGAACAGTCCCACCCTGGGGGAAGCCCTGATGAGAGTCATCCGTTACGATCGGATTTGGACCGATGGCTCAAAATACCGCCTCGAGCGAGAGGGACCCATCGTTCGCATTCTTTATGAGTATACGAGTCCTGATCCCAAGAACTGTCGGCAAGAATGTGAAGCCAGTTTGGCCGGCCTCGTGTGCGTCGGCCGCTCGCTCACAGGGGTCCGATGGACGCCCCTCGAGGTCAATTTCAAACACCCTTGCCCCGGGGATACCAGCGAGCATGGGAGGATTTTCGGAGCGCCGGTCCGATTCCTAATGCCGGCGAACGAAATGGTCCTCGACCGGCAGTTGCTGGATCAACCCTTGGTCAAGGCCGACTTGGGCCTTTGCGCAGTCCTCGACAGGCACGCCACCGAGATGTTAGACGGACTTCCACGGCAGGTCGATCTTATTGCACGCCTCCGCCGGACCTTGGCTCAGTCTCTGCGCGGGGGTAGCCCTGGCGTTGAAGCCCTGGCCCGGGAATTGGGAATGAGCACACGGACGCTCCAAAGAAGGCTGAGTGAGGAAGGAACTTCGTATCATCGCTTGCTTGAGGACTTGCGCCACGACCTTTCCAGGAAGTACCTTCTGGAACCGGGATTAGCGACCGGGGAAGTGGCTTACCTGCTCGGTTTCTCGGAGCCGAGTGCGTTTCATCGGGCCTTCCGACAGTGGACCGGGATGACACCAGGAGATTACCGCCAGCGAACTCGCCGGACGTGATGGCGGGTGGGTCCATGGGAGTGGCACGACCTCAAGACAGCAACAAGGAACCTAGGGTCAGCCTTCAAGGGGGTTGATGCCGAAATCCATACAGACCAGGAAGGCGTCCGAACTGGCGGGGTGCCGCAGGCATGCGTTTTGTGCATGCCTGCGTCTGCTGGAATCCTGAAGACCATCTGTACTCAGGGGCTGATGGCGGGGTGCCGCAGGCATGCGTTTTGTGCATACCTGCGTCTGCTGGAATCCTGAAGACCATCCGCACCCCGGGGTTGATGGCGGGGTGCCGCAGGCATGCGTTTTATGCATGCCTGCGTCTGCTGGAATCCTGAAGACCATCCGGACCCAGGGGTTGATGGCGGGGTGCCGCAGGCATGCGTTTTGTACATGCCTGCGCCTGCTGGAATCCTGAAGACCATCCGCACCCCGGGGTTGATGGCGGGGTGCCGCAGGCATGCGTTTTATGCATGCCTGCGCCTGCTGGAATCCTGAAGACCATCCGTACCCAGGGGTTGATGGCGGGGTGCCGCAGGCATGCGTTTTGTACATGCCTGCGTCTGGTGGAATCCTGAAGACCATCCGTACCCAGGGGTTGATGGGGACTCACACCTGGCCTTAAAGAGATCTGAGAATTGCCTTGAACCAGGTCTCTGTCTCCTTCTCCCCATAACGGTCCTCAAAGGGAACAACCAAGCGCTTGAGATTGACAAATATTCCCGTCTTTCTCGCCAACCCTGCCATTCGTCAAGCATCTAAAAAAGGGTCTAAGGCAGGCTGGACGAGCATTGAACCTTTGAAATTCGGGCCAGTCACGAATTACTGAATTGTCCCTCGGAACTTTGAACTTGAAACTTTAAACTCTTCCTCCCTACCACCTATCACCCACCACTTAATAATCCACTCCCTGGCACCTGACCCCTGACACCTGGCACCTTCCTTGTCCCGGCCATTAAGCCCCATCTCGCTCAGGCGTGAGCCAGGCGGAGGTGGCGGGCGGCAAGGGCCGTGGTGAGCGCTACCGCGGCGATGGCGAGGTAAAGCGCCGGGCGGGCAGAGGCATCCGTCACGCCGATGAAATCGAAGCCGGGGATAGCGTGCACGGGGCCGATGTACCACCAGACGGTGTAAATCGCTTCGAATAGCCTGCTGTTCCCTGTCATCGTCCCGCAGGCCAATGCCAATGCCGGCACGAACAGCGAGCCGGCGATGATGGAACTGGCGGCTTTCAGGTTCGACCCTGACAGCATCCTCACCACGACACCCGAACTCAGCAGCAGCGGCACGAGGGCGCCGGCCAGCCAGGCGGCCGAGAGCTGGCCCCTAACGGCATGCGCCGAGGAGAAAATCAGCGCCGTGGTAGAAAAGAGTTCCTCGCGCGCGCCGAGCGGCGACCACAGCAGCACCGGCCACAGCCACGCCGCGACAAGCACGCCGAAACGGGCGGCCGCTAGCGGAGCGGCGAATCCGGCGACGACAAATCCCAGAGTGATGACGTACCACCACCAGCGCCTCCGGAGCAGCAGCCGCAATTCGGACGCGAGCAATTGCATGATCCGCGAATCGCGCCGCGCGCCGGAGAGAGGCGATAGGTGGGCGTCCGCAGGGGCGACGGCCGCAGAGACATCCTCGGCTGCGGCGTCGCTATCGCGGCGGTCACGTATCCTGAGGCGCTCACGAGCGGGGTCGAAGCGGTGGAACATGACCGCCGCTAACAGCGCGATGCCAACGGCCACCAAAACCCACAGCAGGCGTTCGGCCACGAGCGCCATGCCCCAGTGGAGACCGGTCCATACGAAGGTCTTCGACGGCATGGCCTGCCCGATGTTGATCTGCAGGGCAAAGGATTGCTTGAAAGCGGGATTGATGGCGCGGACTGCCGCCGTCATTTCATGAAAGAAGACGCCTATCCCGGTGGGGTCGATGCGGCCAAACTGTATGACTGCGATCGACGTCGACCAGACAAACGGGTAAATCACGTTCCCCGCACCCGTGCGCAAAACGGGGGTCGTCTCGAACAACACGGCCACGGCGGCAGTCAGCGCCGTAGCGGGCAGGGCGATGAACAGGAAGGGCGAAAGCAGCGGCCAGAGCTCAATGTGCCGCGACTCGCCGCGCATCGCCTGAAAGACGAGCGCCGCCAGGGCCATCACAGCGACCATGGCGGCGAGCACGGCAAAGTTGCTGATGGATTTTGCCAGCGTGTACGCGGTTTTCGTCATCGGGGTGGCTGCCAGGATCCGTCCCACCCGCGTCTGCTCATCGCGTGCCACCGAGTTGCGCACGATGTAGAAACCGACCAGCGACAACACCGTGCAGCTCACTAAGGCCATCAATGACCCGATCCAGGCGGAGTTCAGGATGCCGCGATACTCGCCGAGACTCAGGAGAAGTTTGCCGGTGGCAGTGGCCAGACCGACGTAAACGGTGAAGGCGAGCGTCACCAGGAAGCTATAGCGGCGCACGCGCTCCCGAAAGTCGGCGCGCGCCATGTGGTAAATCGCGTGTGTGGCGCTCATGCGTGCGTCTCCTGGGACCGGGTGGACATGGCCAGCAGGTAGGCGTCTTCCAGGGTGGGCGCAGCGGCGGTGGCGCGCTCGGGCGGATGCGGGGCCACGATGCGCACCCTTACTCCGTCGCTGCGGCGCGTGGTTCCCCCCACAATGTACCTCTGCTTGAGCGCAGGCAGGTCCGCGCTCGCCACGACACATTCCCAGACTTTGCCTTCCACAGTGGCGAGCAACTGCTCAGGCGAGAGATGGGACAGCAGGCGGCCCTGCAAGATGAGTGCAATGTGCGTCGCCGAAGCTTCAACGTCGGAGACGATATGAGTCGAAAGCAGCACGATGCGCTCGCCCGAGAGTTCGGCCAGCAGGCCGCGGAAGCGCACGCGCTCTTCAGGATCGAGGCCCGCGGTAGGTTCGTCGACGATGAGCAGTTGCGGATCGTTGAGCAACGCCTGAGCGATGCCGACGCGCTGCTTCATGCCGCCGGAAAAGCCTCCCAGCATCCGTTTGCGAACCTGGTGCAGGTTCAAAAGCGAAAGCAGTTCGTCGATGCGACGGCGAGCGGCCCGGGTGTCGAGGCCTTTGACAGCGGCCAGGTACTCCAGAAATTCGACCGCGTTCAGGTTGGGATAAACGCCGAAATCCTGCGGCAGGTAGCCGAGCACGCGGCGAAGGGCGTCGGGATCGCGCGCGAGATCGATGCCGTTCCAGTTGACCACGCCTTCGGTGGGACGGCTGATGGTGGCGAGAATGTTCATCAGCGTGGTCTTACCGGCGCCGTTGGGCCCGAGCAGCGCGTGGACGCCGGGACCGAGATCGAGGGTGAAATCACGCAAGGCCCATATGCTGCGGCCGTACCGTTTACTGACGCGATCGATGGCGAGGCGCAAGGGATTCTCCTGTGGCACGGCAGTATACAGCGAGCCGCGGTCAGCCATCAATTCAGACGTCCACCTTATTGTTCTAAAGAGAAGAGCAACCGGGGTGGCCCACTCAAAACCGGCAAGAGCGACACAGCATGCCGTGTCCCCAAAATGGAGACGGGGGGGATGCGGCCCCGACATGCCTTGGGCCCCGCGTCCTTGGCGCGGTTATGCTTGGTTCTTCGGAGATTCCTGACTCTAAAATTCGACCCCAATCTTCCGGCCTCGGCCCCGATCCTCTGGCCCGGGGGATTCAATTGTAATACAATGCACTGCGCTCTGCCGGGGATACGGATAGTTCCAGGATCCGCCGGAGTGGTCGGCGGGCTTGGGTCTGGTCCGACTGGCAGCGGGGATCGATTTTCCCCAACCTCACCACCCTTCCCAAAAACTTCACCTACGAAGCCGAGATCAAGGCGGACGCGACGAACCGCGCCATTACTATCCTGATCCTGGTCTCGAAGGGCAAACAGGTTCTGCAATTGGGTACGACGGCCTCGCCGAATCGGGTGTACTTGGTGGCCTCGCTGAGAGATCCGTATCAGGAGTTAGGGCGCAAACAAGCGACCGTGAGTTGGGACCAACCGGTCAAGCTGGCCCTCTGGGTGCAGAATGGGCGGATCCGGGTCTTCACCAACGGCGAGAAGCAGCTCGACTTCAATCAGGTGAATCTGCCGCCGATCGACAGCGTCGAGCTCGCCCACGATTTCTACGGCAGCAACCAGGCGATCAGCTACCGCATGGTTCGGTTCGCTGAGTCCACGCCCGATTTCAGTCAGGTCATCGCCTCCTCGGGCCGATATGTCACTCACGGGATTCTGTTCGACACCGACAGCGACCACCTCAAGCCGGAGTCGGCCCCGGTCATTCAAAGTATTGCGCGCGGTCTCGAGACCAATCCGAACTTGAAGCTGCTGATCGAAGGACATACCGACTCGGTCGGTAATGCGGCCCAGAACCTGGAATTGTCCAAGCGGCGCGCCGAAGCCGTCAAGACCGTGCTCGTCTCGCAATTCCAAGTGGACTCGGAGCGCCTGACGACCACCGGCTTGGGATCGACAAAGCCGATCGACTCCAACGATACCCCCCAGGGACGTGCGCAAAATCGACGGGTGGAATTCGTCAAACAGTAGGCCGGAGAGGTACGGGACGTCCACAAATTCCCCCTGCGGGGATTCGAGTCCGGGTGTGACGGGGTGCCGCAGGCATGTGTTCTGTGCATGCCTGCGTCGCCCAGTGCCCAGCTAACCGCCCGTGGAAGGTGACCCGATGCGACCCTGCAGACTGCCTCGCCGGCAGGAGTAGCGGTGTCATGAGCCCATCCTCGCAGGCATGTCCGACGCGGCGGACATGCCTGCGGCACCCGCTGTTTTTCTGGATTGGAAACTGAATGGTCTGACCCAAAAAATCCTCGTGATCGCCTGACCCCGACATTCTCGACAATTTGCAAATCTTTACAATCTTCTTCGGCCAAAGGTAGGACAATCATTCCTTTCAGAAATTAGGCGTCTTTTTCGAAATCCGGAACGGGTCAGGATGCTCCGTGTAAACCTCAATCGCATTCTACTCCCCCTCCATGTGGATCTCTGAGGAGCTTTGTCTACCCACCCGGACAACGGCGGTGCCTCGCGCTCCGATTGAAATTCAGAACTGTGCCGAATTTGAGGCAGGATTTAATAGGATCGATCGAATACACAATTCAGGTTGAACCGGAGGAGATTGTGAAAATTTCCTGGCGATGGGTAGTTCTATTTCTGGGCGTGGTGATTCTTTGCCTGGCGATGGCAGGGGTACTGCGTTTTGCCCAGACGAGGAAACGAGGTTCTGCCGAGGTGACGATTAACGGGAAAACCGTTTCCATCAATTATGGACACCCGCGCCTCAAAGGCCGGAATGTGTTCGCATTGGCAGAGACCGGAGACGTGTGGCGGCTGGGAATGAATCAAGCCACCGAAATCACTTCGTCCGGCGACCTCGTGGTCGGCGGGAAAGAGTTGAAGGCCGGAAAATATTCTTTGTGGGCCAGGAAGACCGACGCGGACAGTTGGGTCCTGGCGTTTCATCCCAAGACTGGGATCTGGGGCGAGCCGGCGATGACCCATGGTTTCGTTGCCGAGACACCCTTGAAAACGGAACCCGCCTCCGACTCCGCTGAACTGCTGCTGATCTCGCTGGCAGAGGTGAATGGCCAACCCCAGATTACGATTCATTGGGGGAAGGCATCTTTGGTCGGAAGTTTCGGAGTGAAATAGTTCCGTCGGGGGCCGGTCTTCGCAGGCATGCACAGAACGCATGCTTGCGGCATCCGCCGACGAGGCTTATGAGTTGGGGATGGAGAACGGCCGGGTGAAGGCCGCGAAGCAGCGCGACCCTTCCGAATTTCCTTATTTCTTCTTAGAGGGCAAAACCGAATCTCTGGCGGCCTTGGCCACACGGAATTTCACGACCTGCTTGGCGGGAATCTTGATCGCTTCACCGGTAGCAGGGTTGCGCCCCATTCGCGCCTTCCGACTGACCTTCACCAGTTTTCCAAGACCCGGAATCACAAACTGACCGGATCGCTTCACTTCTCGAATGGCGATGCTGGCCAGGGAGTCCAGCATGACCTTGGCCGACTTGTTGTTGACTCCGCTCGCCTTGGCCAGTGCCTGGACCAGCTGAGTCTTGGAGTGGATGAAATCGTTGCTCAACACACACCTCCATAATCAGGAATCGAAAGCTTTATTTACCGCGTTTGCATAACGCTGGAGTGAGTCGCGCCCGGAAAAAAAGAGCACCACTAAGAGCGAGGTTATTAGCGCCCAATCATACCATGGCAGCTTTGGGCGATCGGAGAAGGCGTGGGAAAATGCCCAAAATAGCAGCGCCACGAGCGTATTTGAATAGAACTGGTAATGGCGAAAAAAAGCGTCCCGGATGGTGATTAAGATGGATAAATTCTCGCTGTCGATTTGAGACCAATCCAGCTGGACCTTCGGCACCACAAGGCCTCGCAATACGAAGCGGAACCGCAGCAGGTTGTCGATCGCAAGCGCGCGGACCCCGCTCACCACCAGGCCCATGGACAGAGAAGCAAGCAGAACGAAAAGAAACAGTCCGACGGTCTGTTCCTTGTCAGAGGCCGCAGCCATCCAAGCCCGGACCGTTGAAAAATGGTAGGAGGCTGCTTGCAGGGCGACGAAACCCGGCGCTATAAAGGCAATAACAATGCCGAAGTCAAGGCCGGACATCTTAACGTTTTCTGATTCCATTAGTCTGTCCTCCCGGCAATCGATGGATGCCGCAGGTGCGAGATCCCAAAGATCAACGAGCCTTGCATTAACGGCATGGAGGATCCGCCGCGGCGCTTCATCCTTTCCAGCCCGATCCAGGAAGCGACGGACCGCCATGCCCACCACCGCATCATCCTTCCCTCCCGCGAGTCCCTCCACACGCCTCAGTTTCAAACCACCATGCTGACGCGCCAGTCTGCCGCGGGTGGGGCAAGGTAAACGTCCCAGCCGCTATTTGTACGTGGCGTTGGTCCAATCCAAATCATCCCGGTGGTCGGTGAAATCCACCATCGAGACGAATGCCGGGCCACCCAGCGGGTTCATCTTCTGCACTTCGCGAAAGGCGGCGTTGTATTTGTCCAAAGCCTCCGCGTTGGGCGCAATAAAGACAACCCAGAACATCTGGGCCGATTCCGTGTGGATCGCTTCGCCGTCAATCTCATATTCGAGGATCGTGCCGTCGGCCAGCAACTTCTCTAAGAACGGCACAAAGAGATTCTTGCTGAGCGTCCCCAGCGCATCGTCCGGCGCATCGGCCTTTAATCTGTACGACGACACCCGCGTATACGCTCCCTTATGTGAGCCCGAGCGCCAATTGTAATACCGGCTGACATAGATATTGTCCCAGTGCTTCGTGGCACTGGCCAGGGCGGGAGAAGTGGCGCTGCCGTTCTTGTAAAACTGGCCCAACACGTTCAACACTCCGGCCATGGACATCGCCGACCACCACTGGTCATGCGTGGACCCCTCCGGCCGGTGCACCAGGCTGGTGTCGTCGCCGTAGCCCACGATCGTTCCATCGGCCAGCGCCTTCGCGAGGACCGTCTCATCGGCGGCGGTGGCCTTCTCCATTTGCCCCCACTGTGCTCGGGGAATGGTCCAGTTCCCCACGTAACTGTACAGGGGCGGCTTTTCCTTCGGCCCCTCCTGCGCGCGTGCCGGCGCGGCCCAGACGGCCAACATCGCAAGCGCACACACACCTGCTACCCTTCTCCACATTTTCATGTTCATCATTTTTTCTCCCTGTGAGTTCACCGGCCGGTGCGGCAGTGCCGGTGTCGTGCTGATCCCCGGAACACACCTGGCTCCATGTTCTCTTGGTGGCAGACGAAAGCTGTGGGCCCGGGTTTGGACAAGGCAACCCGCGATGTCCAAATTGTTGTTTGGTGCGATTGCTTGGATACAAAAGATGCTAGGGTTGAGGAAGAACGTTTGTCAATGAGTTTCCAATTTGTGAAGAATATTTCAAGACCCCGCTGCCGGGGAGCTGAGCGCCCTCCGCTCCCCTGCGGTGTGTCCTCCGTTCAAGCCTCGATAAGACCTGGCCGGCGCCACTGTTTCCTTATCCTACACCGCCTTAGATTGGTCCGACCCGTTGCTTATCCTATTCGCACGAAGCGACAGGACACCAGGTTCAGAAACCACATCGAGGATAATGAGTGTGAGATCGTCATCCAACGACGTTCCGTGTGATCTGCCCGACCACTTCGAAAGATGTTCGATGAATTGGTCCGCCGCGCGGTCGGCTGAATCAGAGGAACAGTCTTTGATAAGCGCCTCCAGGCGATCCTGTCCGAACAATTCTCCCGTCTTGCTGCTTGTTTCAGTGATTCCGTCGGTATAGAGGACTAACCGGTCGCCCTTAACAATGTCCAGTGCGGTGTTCTCGTAAATGGCGTTTGGAAATGGACCCAAGATCAGACCCCCCTGCGAAAGTCGACTGATCTCCCTCGTCGATTTTCTCCACAAGACCGGTGGCGGATGTCCTGCACTGGCGTACCATATCTTTCCGTTGGTGATATCCACGAAAAGGAAACACGCGGTGACGAAGGATTGTTCCAGCTTCCCCTGGAGAATGCGGTTAATCTCCGTAAGCACTCTTGCTGGATTGGAAATGGACTCTTCCTGGGAGGCGAACGCGATCTTCAGCATCGAGCCAATCAGAGCCGCGCCTACGCCATGTCCGGAGACATCGGCGATCAGGAGACCCACCCCGGTTTCTTCTTTGATCTTGATATCGTAGAAATCTCCCGCGACTGTCGACATGGGAGCATACTTTGCCGCGATCTCGACGCCACCGGGAGAACGGAGATTGACAGGGAGGTTGGCATGCTGGATCCGCCGGGCGATTTCGACTTCCTGTTCGATGGCCAGCAATTTTCTTTCGTTGGAAAAGAAGTGGTGCACTGCGACATATCCCAGGCCGACACACAACACAAGAAAGCCTGGGTGCTCGAGGTGTACTCCCCAGGGAAGGGCGCTTCTCTTCACGAGATTATCAATGGCTACAGACACCAGGGTCGTCAAAAACACGATCCGCAATACACGCAATTCGGCATCCCGCTCTTTTCCAACGAAGAGGACGTTCACAATCCATACAAAACACCACAGAACCACCAGGGTCGAGTTGATCGAGACGTCCGACAGAGGCCCCGGGCGGACCAGGTCATACGCGATGGCGGCGACGGTATAGACGATCGTGGAGCGGAAGACCCACCGCATCGAGTCGTACAAGCCGCGCCCGAAGATGTCGACGAGAAAGGCGGAAAACGGGATCACGAGCGCATAGGTGAGCAGGCCGTGGAAATATGGAAAGGTGAACGGGAAGCCGACCAACGTCTTCATCGTCGGGGTCTCGACCAACCATCGGATCCCATTGAGAGAGCAGAAGAGGCCGAAGTTGAGGAGCGAGAAATCCTTGCGTCTCAGGCGAAAGAGAGAAATGACGACTGCAATCAGCCCGAGAGACGAGACAAACAATCCGGCCGCAATATCCCCAAAATCGAGCCTGAGAGTGTCCATAGTTGCGTCCAATGATCGTGGAAGCCTGGGGACAGACACCTGTTCTCATGAAAAATGTGAAAATTGTCAGGAAATAGGTGTCTGTCCCCTTCTTATTATTGTCCCTGTTTGTTGACAAACACGTGGTACGTGACGGCATCCCAGGCGTTGTGAATGCCGGTGAAGAGGAGCAGGAGCGCCGCCGCCCCAACGCCAAAAAGTGCCCCGCCAACATTCAAGCGAGTCGCGTATGCCGATCCAGCCAGCGTTGCGTATGCGGCCAAGGGCAGCAGAACATGAAACAGCCGGTCCTCGAATTGGGGCATGTAGGCGGTTTGTACTCGCATACGTCGGGCCACGATGAGCACGTACGCGATCCCAACCAGGCCCAGCACTCCCCAGAAAATCGCCGTGGCGGCGATTCCGTGCCACGGGGCGCTGAGAACCGTTGATAGCAGCAGCACAGCTGCAAAATGAACGATGGTCGGTGTTGCAAACGCGCTGCTGGCGCGTTCCACATCTCTTACGATCGGACGGTCGGCGATGAGAGTGATGACAACGAACTGCAATCCGATCAACGCACCGGCAGATGACCCGACGATCACGTAGAAGTTTTCCCATCCGGTAAGTGCAGGCATGCTGTCACCTCATCTTCTGTTTTCCAAACCGCTCAAACCGATACGCCAGTTCCGGTCCGCCTTCCCCCTCGTATGCAAGTTGCGCGACAAGGAGCGCGAACGGCTCCGTGTAACGCGCGATCTGTAAAGGCCCGGCATCGATGGGATCGAATCCCGCGTCGCGAATCAACTCAGCGGCCACAGTTTTGCCGCTCTCCTCATCGCCGCAGTACACGAGACTCGGTCGGCTCGTCTTGCGCCGCGGTTCGTACACGTCGAAGAGCACTTCGCTGGGCACCGTGTTGAATGCGGAGACGATCCGAGCCTTGGGGATCTTCTTTGCAAGTTCTTCCGCTCCCGACGGGGTGTTCGCGACGATGAGTTTCGTGTTGCCGGTATCCATCGGCAGTGAGCAGGTTACGATCACCTTCCCGGACAAATCGCCTGCCTGCTTTACCACGTCGTTGATCCGCGACCAGTGCACGGCCAGCAGTAGGACGTCCGCTTCCTTCGCGGCTTCGGCCGGCGTACCCGCGAGTGCATTGCCTGGAGCATCGCGCGCCAGCCTCTTGAGTTTGTCGTTGCTTCGCGCGTAGCTGAATACGACGTCATGACCAGCTCGTGCGAAAATCGTTCCGAGCTTGCCACCCATCAATCCCGAACCCAAGATGCCAATTCGCATACAGCTCTCCCTCGGCGTTCGTTGCTCAACTGCCGGTCAGCGACCGGTCATTTGCTCCAGTCTTTCCGGGTACCGGGCCCCTTCGACCTTGATCTTTGAGGAGGCGCCATCGATGTCACGGAGATCGTCGGATGTGAGCTCGACAGAAGCCGCTCCCAGGTTCTCTTCCAGGCGATGAAGCTTCGTCGTCCCGGGGATTGGAACGATCCAAGGCTTCTGCGCAAGCAACCAAGCAAGCGCGATCTGAGCAGGTGTCGCCTTCTTCCGTTCTGCGACGTTGGTAAGCAAATCAACCAAGGCCTGATTCGCTTTTCGAGCTTCCGGGGTAAAGCGAGGGACGATGTTGCGAAAATCGGCACTATCGAACTTCGTATTTTCGTCGATCTTGCCCGTGAGGAAGCCCTTACCCAGGGGGCTAAATGGAACGAATCCGATCCCGAGTTCTTCCAGGGTCGGCAACCCCTCCTCTTCAGGGCGTCTCCACCACAGCGAGTATTCGCTCTGAACTGCGGTGACGGGCTGAACCGCGTGTGCGCGGCGGATCGTCTGCACCCCTGCCTCTGAAAGGCCGAAGTGCTTCACCTTGCCCTGCTGGATCAACTCCTTCACGGCTCCCGCCACGTCTTCGATGGGTACGTTCGGATCGACACGGTGTTGATAGAACAGATCGATGACATCGGTCTTGAGTCGCTTAAGGGAGGCCTCGGCGACCTCCTTGATGTGCTCCGGGCGGCTATCCAGACCAGCCTGCTTCCCGTTGGCATCGAACTTGAACCCGAACTTCGTTGCGATCACCACCTTCCCGCGGAAGGGACCGACCGCTTCGCCCACAAGTTCTTCGTTGGCGAACGGGCCGTATGCTTCAGCGGTATCGAAGAATGTCACGCCGCGTTCGACGGCCGACCGGATTAGCGCGATTCCCGTCTGCTTGTCCACGGCCGGGCCATACCCAAAGCTCATTCCCATGCAGCCGAGTCCGAGAGCAGAGACTTCCAGATTGCTTTTTCCAATTTTTCGCTTTTGCATTGCTCCTCCTTGCTACCAATCGAGACCGGTTCTGATGCTGCCTTTGCCCGCTGTGCTTCGCGCCAGCGAGCGGGTGGAACTCCTTCCCAGGTGCGGAAAGCGCGAACGAAGGAGTTTGCGTCCTCGTATCCGAGCAGGTACGCAATTTCATTCAATTCGAGGAGGGAGTTATTGAGATAGTCCGTTTCCTGCAGGATCTCTTCCGGGCAGGTGAGCTGTTTGTAGCGAGCCATTTGCTCCATGGCGCCACCGAAGTTCTCTGATGAGAGAGCGGCGAGACCGATGGGATGGAATCGTTCGGTCTTCGTTTCCGTTCCGAGCAGAAGGCCAATCGCGGGGTTGGTGCTGACTTCGCCCACGGCACGCCACAGGGCAAAGAGTTCCTCGGTGCTGAGGAGCATCCGCGGTTGCTCGATAAATCCCCGGGGAAGTCCGGCTCTGCGCAGGACCACACAGGCCGGGACTCCCCGGTCTTCCAGCTTGAGGAAAGTGCTCCCAGAAACTCGAAAGTGCTTATTCATCGGTTCACTCGGATTTGAGAGATGCCATGTCGATCGAGAAGCGGTACTTTACATCGGACTTGAGCAGTCTCTCGTAAGCTTCATTGACCTTCTGGATGGGGATGACTTCGACATCCGCGGTGATGTTGTGCTTCCCGCAGAAGTCGAGCATCTCCTGGGTTTCGGCGATGCCGCCGATGGGCGAGCCGGAGAGACTGCGGCGGCCCATGATCAGGCCGAATGCCGTAACCGCGAGGGGCTTCTCCGGCGCGCCGACCAGGGTGAGGTTGCCATCGCGGCGCAGCAGATTGAGGTAAGCATTGATGTCGTGATCCGCGGAGACAGCATCGAGAATGAAGTCAAAGCTGCCACCATGCTTCTGCATCTCGTCTGCCCCGAGGCGGATGGCATCTTCCTTCTTGCTCGGTGAAGTCGTGAAGACCACAACGTGCGCTCCGAGCGCATGTGCAAACTTCACGCCCATGTGACCGAGGCCACCGAGTCCGACCACACCCACTTTCTTGCCCGGGGTGACGCCCCAATGGCGCATCGGCGAGTAAGTGGTGATTCCGGCGCAAAGCAAAGGAGCCGCTCCGGCGAGTTTGAGGTTCGAGGGAACGCGGAGAACGAACCGCTGATCGACAACGATGCTCTCGGAGTAGCCGCCGTACGTCACGCCTCCCAGATGCTTGTCGGGAAGGTTGTAGGTGTAGATTACGTTCGGGCAGAACTGTTCGAGTCCTGCCAGGCACTCGGGGCAGGTGCCGTCCGAGTCCACCATGCAGCCGACTGCGGCCAGGTCGCCAGGCTTGAACTTGGTGACCGCGGAGCCGACGCGGGTGACGCGGCCGACGATTTCGTGGCCGGGGACGCAGGGGTAGACGGTGGGCAGGAATCCGCTCCACTCGTTGCGGACTTGATGGAGGTCGGAGTGGCAGATACCGCAGAAAAGGATTTCGATCTGTACGTCGTGTTCAGTTGAATCGCGCCGCCCGATCGTGGTGAGGGCCAGCGGCGATGCCGCACTTGTGGCGGCGTAAGCTTTTGTGGTGTACATGTGTCTGGTGTCCATAAGTCTAAATTTAAACGCTCGGCGCGCACTCTGATATGCAAATCACGCCATTGTACCTGCAAAATACGCCAATTTCATAGATCAGGCTGCTCACATCGGCGAGCCTCGCGAGTAGGGAAGGAAATTTCGGGTCAAACTTCCACATTCCATAAGGTGCAGACGGCCTGAGCACAGCGTGCAGCCAAGTCCGCATTCCTCTCCATCTGCTGCTGAAACCGCCGCACCGCCTCGCTAACCGTAGTCAGCCGGAGTCCCCCGCCACCTCGCCCAACTCCTTCAGGGTGAGGCCGTAGCACTTCCGTACGCAGTAATACACGAGTGGAAAGTGCCAGTCCCCCTCCCCGAGCACCGAGGCTTCTTTTACCGACCGGCTGTAATTGTGGAATTGTGGATCTGACCCCAGAAATTACAGCCCGCGGAGACCCTCGCCATTACCCAAATCGAGCCCCCTACTTTCCTGTTGAAAACCCATCCTTTTTGGCCTAAGCTGTGCGTCGTTTGAATTCCTCGTTTTCCAGGCCCTCCTCTTTTATAGCGGTTGCTCTTATTCGTTCTGGAATTTGTTTCAAAGCAGTCCCCCAACCCCGGGTTGCATTTGCATAGGCTGTAACTCGAACCAACCAAATCCACGCATGGCTCAAAAGGAGGGCACCAGTGAAATCCCGAATTCTGTTTTTGTTGACGCTTGCACTGTTCTTGTTGGGAACCGCTCCACTCCCCGGCCAAGAGCCGATCGAGAGAGTAGCGGCACGGATCCATATCCCCGACTCCAGCCTGGAGCGGGCGGAAGATGCTGGCATGAGGGCCCACACCAATCACATCGTCGTGCTCAACGCTGAGACGGCCGCCAAGCGTTTCGCCGCGTCCCTGCCCGCCGGGGAAAATCCTGCATCCCTTCGCCCCGTTTATGGGCTGCCCTCGACCGGGGGCTCCCATGTGATTGCGATTGTCGATGCCTTCGACTACCCCACTGCCGAAAACGACCTCGGTGTCTTTTCCAGCACCTTTGGTCTACCTCCCTGTACAACCTCCAACGGATGTTTTCAGAAGGTCTTCGCGGGGGGCCGCCGGCCCCGAAGCAATTGCGGCTGGGCGCAGGAAGCCGCCCTCGATATTGAATGGGCCCACGCCATGGCCCCCAGCGCTCGCATCATCCTGGTGGAGGCGCGCTCCAGTTCGTTTGCGGACTTGTTCCAGGCGGTGGATGTCGCCAGCAACCTGGTCAGCCCCAATGGCACCGGGTTGGGCGAGGTCTCCATGAGCTGGGGCGGCAGTGAGTTCTCGACCGAGGCCAGCAATGACTCTCACTTCACCCGGGTGGGAATTGTCTACTTCGCCGCCAGCGGCGATACCGGCGGAGTCAGGATCTATCCGGGAGTTTCCCCCAATGTGGTTTCAGCCGGAGGCACGCGCATTAATCGAGATGCGGCCGGCAACTTTGTCAGCGAGACGGGCTGGAGCGGCAGTGGCGGGGGTCCCAGCGCGTTTGAGCCTCGTCCCGGATATCAAAATGGAATTGGAACCATCGTCGGGTCCAAGCGGGGCGCTCCGGATTACTCCTTTGATGCGGACCCAAACTCCGGCGTGGCGGTCTATGACAGCACCTCCTGCCAGGGTCTGGTCGGGTGGCTGGTTTTTGGGGGAACCAGCGTGGCGTCTCCTTCGCTGGCGGGCATCGTAAATCTGGCGGGTCACTTTTTCAGCAACTCAAACGCCGAACTGACGACCATGTACACGGATCCGCTCCAATCCGCCGACTTCCGTGACATCCTGAGCGGCACGGCCGGAAGCTTCAGTGCAAAGGCCGGATGGGACTTTGTGACCGGGATCGGAAGCAACCAGGGAACGTTGGGGAAGTAGCCTCAGCACCAGATTTTGAAGGCTCCCTCCCACATCCTCCGCGATCGCGATGGCCTGAGCGGGGGGTAGGCTGTACTTGAATCATCCCCCACCTCCCGGTGGGGGAATTTCTCCGGGTGCCGCAGGCATGTGTTCCTTACATGCCTGCGCCAGCTACAATCCTGAAATCAAATCGTGGCTGTGACCGCTGTGGGACCCGCCGCTGCCTCGCCGAGGGGAGTAACAGTGTGATGGACCGCTCTGCGCGGACATGTGTACGGCCTCCACGGCCCGTCGATTTTCCCAAATTGGAAATTGGAAAGGTCTGACCCGAAAATTGTGCTCAGGAATTTGGGCGCTGATAGTCGGTTTTCCTGGTGTTTTTGCTTCTAGTTGGGTTCAGCAACGAGCGACTTCCAATACGGGGATTTTGGAAATGCTCGTCAGCCCCTGTTGATGAACCGGCCAAGACTGGTCATCGATGCTGGGCATCGCCAAAAATCGCTCCCCTGAGGGCAGTTTGAAAGCCGCAAACAACACTTGTGGGATGAAAAGGATGAGTGGTGCGCCCGAGGTGATTCGAACACCTGGCCTTCTGATTCGTAGTCAGACGCTCTATCCAGCTGAGCTACGGGCGCACAGGCGGGCTGTCAAACCAAAACGGCCAAGAAAAATAGCACAGAATCGGATTTTTTTGAAGAGTTCGTTCGTCAGTTTGAGGGACAACTTCGATCTGACGACTCCCGCAGGAAGACCAAGACAACAATCGACGGGATCAGAGCTTTTCATTTTATGGGTCAGACCTTCCCATTCTCCATTCGCAAATGAAAATTGGAAAGGTCTGACACCACGAATCGCATTGTGAAGTACAACTTCGTTTTCCCCGAACGGCTCGCCCGGATCGATTGGGACAATCTCTACCTGCAATACATTCCCAAGGTCCTGGCGACGAAAGCGACTTACGATTACTACCGGGTACTCGCGGAACTCTGCGCCCACCTGCGAGACTCGCACACGAACGTCTATCCCGCCCCGGAGTTGCTCGGATCGGTGGGTCTGCAGACTCGCCTCATCGAGGGCAGGTTGATGGTACTTCAAGTTTGGGACCCGGAATTGCACCCCCAGGGCGTCGAGCCGGGAATGGAACTCGTGGAGATCGATGGCGAACCGTTTCGCGAGTACGCGGCCCGGAACGTGGCTCCCTACCAAAGCGCCTCGACCCCCCAGGACCTGGAGGTGCGCACGTTTGAATACTTCCTTCTCTTCGGTGCGCCCGGCCAGCCGGTCCAACTGACTTTGCAGAACGCCGCGGGACAGCGCCTCACCCGCACGGTTCGCCGCAAGTCTTACAAGGTCCTCGGCCCCTTGTCGCCCAAGCCGCCCGGCTTCGAATTCCGGGTTCTGCCGGGAAGCATTGGCTATGTGGCGTTGAATTCCTTTGAGGACAATGCTGTCGCCGATCAGTTCATGGCGGCGTTCGACCGGATCGCCAACACGAGCACCCTGATCCTCGACTTGAGAAACAACGGCGGCGGGAATTCGGTGGTTGGCATGCGGATCCTCGCCACACTCATCGACAAACCCGTTTCGCTTGAATTCTGGCAGACCCGGGATTACAGGCCCATCTTCCGCGCATGGGGCCGGCCCATGGTGATGCTCTCGCTACCCGGCGGCGACGTCCCGCCCGATCCCGCACATCACTACTCGAAGCCCATCCTCCTGTTGACCAGTCCGCGCACGTTCTCCGCGGCCGAGGACTTCCTCGTGGCTTTTGACCAGAGTGGTCGGGGGACGATCATGGGCCAGCGGAGCGCCGGGAGCACCGGGCAGCCTCTGAACTTCAAGATGCCCGGCGGCGGCTCCGGCCGCGTCTGTACATGGCGTGGGACTTACCCCGATGGAAAACAGTTCCTCGACATCGGCGTGCAACCTCAAACCGTGGTATCGCCAACCCTCGAGGATCTTCGGGCGGGCAGGGATACGGTTCTCGACATGGCCGTCGCGCAACTGAACGGGCGCAGTAACAAAAAGTAGAACGCCGCGACGCTGAACCAGCCATGTGCTCCGCTCTCGTCCAGCCCACATAATCGGGAGGGTCGGGCCTCCGCAATCTGCGGTTGAGGAGGCAACTCCGCATTTTTTCCACCCACGACCTTCAACTAACCTCCATGCTGGCACTCCCCCGCCAGGAATTGAAGATTGCGGAGACCTGTGACCCTCGCCACTCAAAGCCGGGTGCGATGATTCCGGTTTGAGCCTTGTTCCCCTCCGGAGAGCCTGATAAAATGGACGCATGAAAGACCCGGAGAATGCATTGCCCGATTCCGAACTCGCGACTCGCGTCGCTAAGCTGTGGCCGCACAGAGAACACGAGTCCAACGGCGTGCTGGGTTTACTCTGCTCGGTTGGTTTCCACCGCTGGCGGCGCTTGGACCTTGCAACGCTCATGCCGGACAAGGACATTCTCCATTGCTTCTGGTGCTCAAAGGTCAAGGTTGATGGAATCGTCTACGACCCTTAAGCGTCAGTACAACAGCAGGAAATAGGAAATAGGGTCAAGTCTAAATTTTCAATTTTGATGTTTGTGTTTGTTCCCGACCCCATTATTCATTATTCATTGATTCAAGTTCAAACACCGAGTGCTCAGGGTTTGGCTCCACTTGGTTTCGGCCTGGGGCTCTCGACGACAAAGGTGTTGCCGTAAAGATCCTCAAACTGCGCCTCCGTGACACCCCAGGGTTGATCGACCGGCACCGCGGGGAACTTTACGCCGCGCTTCGAGAGCAATTCATAGAACCTGTGGCAGTCCTTGACTTCGAAGACCCACCTCGTCTCTTTACCGACGCGGTTTTTGTAATCGCGAATCTTGTCATCGGGAGAGACCGGCTGCGCCAGCTCCAGCACGATGCCGAACTCCTTCTGACCGTGCGGCGCAACGACAATCCAGCGGAGTTTGCCGGTGGTTGCCAGGGATCCACTGGGTCCTGGTCCGAAAGATCCCTCTTCCACTTTTTCAAGGCCGAGAACGTCCGTGTACCAGCGCAGGGCCTCATCGTAATTGGGGACCACGATCGTGGCATAGCGCAGTCGCACAATATCTGGGTTCTCCGCCTTTGACTGCGGGAAGACGGTCGACGATAGCAGTGTGGCGAACAACAGTGCCGCCATCAGGCCTAGTTGACGTTTCATGGTGTTCCTCCTTACCGGCTGGAAAGTACGAACTGATTGCCGTCAGGGTCCTTGAAGATTCCCATGGTTCCCCAGACTTCGGTCTTCGGCTCCTGCGCGAATTCCACGCCTTTGGATTTTAAGATCTTGGCGGTGGCTGAGACATCGTCGCACCAAAACGTCATGGGCTGAAAACCACCAATGCGATTCTCATGACCTGGTGGCGTGAAGAGCGCCAGCCGGGTTTCCGCGCCTGGAATGAGGAGTTCGATCCAACGTTGCTTGTCCGTATACGGCTGGTCGGTGACGACCTTGAATCCGAGCACTTCGGTGTAGAACTTCAGTGAAGCATCCTGGTTGCGGACGGGAATGCTGGCGATCCTGATGCCGCGAATCATTTTTCTCTCCTTGTTGAAATTGATCAGAACCTATTCAGAACATATCATGTGGCCCCAGACAGTTTCAATCAGCCAGGAGTTGGTATATTATCTGTTGATATAGCGATGCTTTCCATTGACGATTACGTTGTTGAGGTGCTTTTGCGCGACTTGGTCGGCCATGACAGACGACCGGTCTGCTTCCTGGTATACCTATGGCTGGCAGCCGAACAGCAGAGGAGAAATGGTGTGGTGCGGGTCGGCTATCGGGAACTCGCGGAATGCATTGGCGTTTCGAAGAGTTCCGTCCAAGCCGCCGTGAGTTGGTTGATCCGGAGGAAACTGCTCGCCGCCCGCAAGGACAACGCGACAGCGATACCGTGCTACACGGTGCTGAGTCCCTGGAGAGAGGCCGGGCGCCCCGCTCGCGGTCGTGGCCACAAATGAAAAGGCACAGTCCCCGGGGACAATTTAGTTTTTATTGAATGTTTGGGGTCAGTAATAATGGCCTGGCTCAGGTCTCCGCAATCTTCAATGCTGGCGGGCGAGTGCCAGCACGGGGGCTAGTTAAGGATCGCGGATGGAAAGAATGCGGGTGTGCGTCCTCAATTGAAAATTCCGGAGACCTGCATCCTCAATTGAAAATTCCGGAGACCTGATCCCCAACATTCCTTTAATATTCCCCATAAAGGCCCTTCACCGAATCGAGCAGCTTCTTGGTGTCGTACCCGACGCCATCCTTGAAGACGATTTCGACGTTTTCGATATCCGTGATGCGAGAGGCTGGATCACCTTTCATCACCACGAGGTCGGCGTTCTTCCCCGCCGCAATCGAGCCGATCTGATCCTGGCGACCGAGAAAAATCGCACCATTCAAAGTCGCAATCCGAATCGCTTGGACTATATCAAAATAGGGTCAAGTCTAAGTTTTCAATTTTGATGTTTGTGGAGGAGAACTATTCAAAATTTAGACTTGACCCTAAAATGCGAGATAATGCCTCCATTCTGATGGGCCCTCCCTTGTGCGAAAAGAGAATCTGTCGGAGACCTATGAAATCCCTTCAGCCGAGCTCCTGCCTTGCCAACTGGATGCCCCCCGACCGTTGGCACAACGGGTTAACCCTCTCGGCCGACTGTGTCAACCGACCGCTGGGTAGAGCCAATGATTTGGAGGGGCGCCTGACCGATCAAAAGTGTAGAACCTGCCCCGTGCCAATTCAAGGAGAATTCGGAGGCGAAGAAATGAATGGGGCGTATTCTAATGGCCAGCACTCGCCCGCCACCAATTGAAGATTGCGGAGAGCCTCGCAATTATCCGCCCTTTGTGCCTTTGTGGTGAATTCGAATTACAATTGTGGAAGCCTGAGTTCAAGAATTTTAAGCCCCGGAGGGACTCTAGAATGTAGCCCCGCCTGATGCCCGTCCCGCACTCTTTGCAGGGCGGAGCAAGGGCGGGGTACCGGTTCCCTCCAATGACATCCCAGCCCCGCTTGCGGGGCGACAGAATCAACTCACGTGAGAAATTAACTATTGGAATGGAAAATTGGAAAGGTCTGACCCGTAAATTCGTGTTCATCAGAGCATTGTTCCTTAATCAGGCGGATGGACTCGTGAATCTCCAGAAAGGCCTCAACGATGTCCGGGTCGAATAGGGATCCGCGCCCGTCGGCAATGACCTGGACCGCCTCTTCATGTTTCATTCCTTCCTTGTAGACTCGCCTGCTGACCGAAGCGTCATAGACGTCGGCCACCGCCAATAGCCTTCCGGCGATGGGGATGTTGTCTCCACGGAGCCCTTGGGGGTACCCGGTCCCATCCCAACGCTCATGATGCGTGTGAACGATCTCACCAGCCAGCTTCATCGTGGTTGCGTCCTGGATATGGGATTGGAAGCTTGCGGTTTGAATCACTTTCAAGCCCTGTTCTGTGTGGGTCTTCATTATCTCGAACTCTTCCGGCGTCAGACGGCCCGGTTTCCGCAAAACGTGGTCCGGGATGGCCACTTTTCCGATGTCATGTATGGGTGCTAGTTTCACGATCAGCGCGATCGTTTTCGAGGTGAGGAAACGGCGGAAACGTGGGTGACGGGCGATGGCCTTGCAAAGAAGTTCAGTATAACTTTGCACCCGTAAAACGTGCGCCCCCGTTTCCACGTCCCGAATCGTTGTCATCGCGGTCAGGGCGGTCAACATAAATATCCTGGCACTTTCCAATTGCCGGTCCGCCCGTCGCTTTTCAGCGGAAATCCTCCAGAAGGTCAGACAAGCATGGTTGCCGACCAATACCGCGGTCACCGGAAGAGGAGAAAGATAGACCCCGGTCCTGGAAAAGAGCAAACCTGAGGCCATCCACGCGGCGAATACGAGGCAAACAGCAATCGGCGCGACCCAAGTCAGCGAAACGCTGGCGAGCAGTACGCCGGAGGCCAGGCCCACTATCAACATCAATACCAGCTCCCATACTAAGGCTCCCGTTGGCCGGCGGAAGGAATCGTGTTGCAGCAGGTTGTCGATGACCGTGGCATGCACTTCAACGCCCGGAAAGTTGCTGTCGGCCGAAGTGGTGACCACATCCTGCAGCCCGACCGCACTGAGGCCGACGATCACGATTTTGTCATCGAGCGCCATGGCGGGCACGCGCCCGGCCAACACATCCACTGCCGGGACGTAGGGGAAAGTCCCACCGGCCCCGCGGAATCGCAAAAGCACATTACTTTTTGTATCGACCGGGATCGTCACATCGTTTAAGCGCAATCGAACGGCGCCTCGCGAGGAGGTTGTTAGCCGGGCCGTGGGATTGCGCTTATCCGCCATGAAAGAGGCGAGGCCGAGACTGGGATAAACCTCTTCGCCATAGCCGATGAGCAGTGGGGCACGTCTGAAAACCCCGTCACTTTCCGCCGTCCCATTCAGAAAACCGGAGCCGGAAGCTGCTCGTGAAATCTCCTGAACACTGCAAACAGCGCTGGAGGCCCGGAAGAACGCTTGACCCCGGGTCGTCTCCGTGTCAACGATTGCCAGCGGAAAGGGATGGAGGAAACAGGAGGATGGACGAGCTGGCTCGGCCCCGAACTGCAGTTGGTATCCTACAATCACCCGCCCGGTGCCCAAAGATTCCGCCAGGAAATCGTCGGCGGTTTGGGGGGGGTGAGTGTTCATGGAGTCTGAAGCCGGCCTGGCAGTGGCTGCTTTCGCGGGTGAACTGAGGGTGGGTGCCCGCACATCCGGTTCGGGAAACATCATGTCGAGGGCGACCGTGCTGGCGCCATCCTCAAAAATCCTCCGGACCAGCATACCCAGCAGGTCGCGAGGCCAAGGCCAACGGCCATACTGAGCGAGGCTGTTCTCATCAATCGGGACAATGACAACGCGTCCGGAGGGTCTGCCGGGGTCAACCCGGCGGGTCATCATGTCGTATGCCTTTTGATCGAGGTTTGCGACGAATTGTGGCTGAAGGAGGATAACAAGGACCACGCCAACCAAAACGCCCACACCGATGATTCTCATCTGCGTGAGCCTCCTCTACCGGACGATGACTTCGACCCGGCGATTCCTGGGTTCGGGAACACCTTTCGGAGTGGGCACCAGAAGATCGCTCTCTCCATGGGAGGTCACCGACATGTTCGCGGGGTCCATTCCCCTGGAACGAAGGAGCTCAGCCACCGCTTGAGCCCTCCTCATCCCCAGTTCGATATTGGACTCCGCAGTCCCCGTGGTATCGGTATGTCCGATCACCTCAATGTCGGTGGAATGGCGCTCTTGAATGGCTTTGAAGATAGCGGGCAGCTGTGCTTCGGACTCCGGGGTCATCGTGGGGCTGTCTAACAAAAAGTACAAAGTGAAGGACGCTTCGGCGGCAGGGAGTACATCGATGGAACTTCCGAAAACGCGCTTCACCTCGACCGGGTCGACCTGGAACGGGGTCCCGGGAGGGGCATCCGGCCGCTCCACACGAAGTCCCGAATAGCTTTCCACGAGTTCGCGAGTGACCCCTGAGTTAGTCACCGTCACTTTGCCGACCGTGCCGTCGTCGTCGGGTAGCAAGACGATCAGGTTCTGCGTGGCAGGGGGCTGCAGAACCGGCGGCACGGGCGCCCGCTTGGGCGCACAGCCCGTGGCCAGAAGCAGTCCCAATCCCAGGGCGGCCAAACTTCTGACATGAGCGGTCATGGGGAGCCTCGCGGGGCGTCGAGTGCCACGGCAAAGCGCGTCCCCCGCACGCCGATGATTCCTACCGGGGTCTGGAGTTTTACCGATTCCGGCGAGAATTTGGCGATCTTTCCCGAAACGTAGGCAAC
>JAIQFV010000022.1 GCA_020073085.1 Terriglobia bacterium
CCTATCGGGTTGAGCCTCGCGCCCGCAAACGCCGCCCCAAGAACTTTCCGCTGTTAACCGCACCCCGAAAACTGTATAAAGAAATCCGTCACCGCAATCAGTACCGAAAAAACCCTTAACTTAGTGCCATTCGGGACAGCCGCCATTCTCAAGGATGTTCGAAGAACACGGCGACTGCCCCTGATTTCGGATACGACTTGCCTTCTATTGGATAACTGTGCGCCTGACGTTAAGGGATTGCCGCAACGATCTGCTGAAAACGGGAATAGAGGGGGGTTTTTTCCAAAAACTCTAATTGTCGACCATATAGCAAGCCGAAACCGCAACCTTGGCCTTCTGGGTCCTGAAGGACAAAATAGAACGATCGCTCCCAGGTCATTTTCTGGTAAAGAGATTGGGTCCAATTCGCTATCGACCACTCTGGCTCCGAGCATGTTCCGTTCCGATAGTTAAATTCAGTCAGCCAGATCCGTCTTTGGACGCCTAGGCCCACCATCTTATTCCACACTTTCGAAACGGCGCTTACCTGAGCTCTTTCATCAATGCTGTAATTGTGAATCGAAAACGTCTCAAAGAAAGAGGGAAAATACCGCAGTAACGAATCGGTCCACCCCGATAACCAATTCATACAGTGATTCCAATAATCGCACGTGTACCCTTCATTTCCTCCAGAAGGGGTAAAAATATCAGGACCAATCATTCTCGCACTTGGGATGGCTGTCGTGATCGCGTTGTGGCCTGGAAACTGAATGAGATCCATGTATTCACTGACGAGGCCCGTTGGATTAAGAGGGCTCTGGGGGCTGAAATTCTCGGCCAGATTCGGTTCGTTCCAGAGGATCCAGTTTGTAACGTCGGGATAGCGAGTTGCGATGTTGTAAGCGAAGTCATACCAGTTGTCCTTGAATATCTGTTTGTGATTAGTGTAGATGATTCCACACGGGGCTTCAAAACCATCACAAGGATTACCTCCCGCCCAGGTGGGGTGACGGTCGAGTCTGATCACAATCTAAATGTTTCTTGCGCGCATCTCGTTTACTACCTGATCTAGAACGACAAAGTTGTAGTTGTGCCATGCCTGAACCGTTGGACCAAAGTAACTCTGGGGCCCTTGCGGAGTCGGGGTTGAACCGTTCGGCTCCGACCACGTCCATAAAACCTCAAGAACTACCCAATTGACCCCCGTTCCTTGGAGTTTCTGAGCCTGGTTTTGAATTTCGGCGGTCGTCCAATCAGTCTGATTCGCGCCCTGCCAAAAAACTCCATGTCTGGTCCCGCCATAAGCGGGAGATATGCACGAGGCAAGAAGAATGGCAGCCATTATTCCGACGATAAGTGTTCTCATGTTTGACTCCTTTGTTATTGAAAAGTTTGGATTATCAATTAACATCCGGTTTGAAGTCTAATGGGGGTAATTCCAACAATGACCACAACGTTAAAAAGAAACTAAAGAGACCGACTCGGAAGCCGGGCGCCGTTGATCACACATACTATTAACGTCCTTGTCGTGTATCAAGGGACAGCCTCAAGATTGTGGGTAGGGGGCTAGCAAAGTTGCTTAGGCCCCTCTCTGTTGCCGCGTTCACGAGAGTTACAGCCTCCACCGTCAATGAGGATACTAATTCTGCGGCTGACATCTGTCTGTCCTAAATGGGACATCCATTCGGTTTCATGGCGGAGCACCTCTGTTACTGTGGGCACCCTGGACTGGATGCGGACAGTGAGCAGGAAAGTGGGATGGAATCCCTAGCATCTAGACATCTTGATTGGGGGAGAATCTCAGTCAGCACCTGCATGGCTGCACTAGCATTTCAGCGACTAGCAAGCCTGCTATGCAAAGATTCAAAAGGCAGTGGTGCAATTCATCCGAGAGTGAGACTTTCGCTCTTTTCTGGGGATGGCGATTGAGTGCTTTTGAGGATTCTATTGTTGGCGGGGACTTTGAAGTTAGGAGGATTCTAGGGATCAGAACCACGTATTCAATATCCCATGCAAGATTACTTCCACGCCCGAGGGATCTTGCCCTCGGGTTTCTTATTGAATAAACCCGCGGCCCCGAGGCCTATTGGGACTTGCTTTGAGGCCTGGCGGCCATGGATTTCGCTGCGGAGATGGCTCGCCGGACCACGTTGGCATCATCCGCATTGGGGGCCAGCTTCAGGTACAATTCGTACTCCCGGACCGCGTCATTGTATTTCTTCTGAAGGGTATAAACGTCCCCCAAACCTTCATGAGGATCCGCATAGGCAGGATCGATGGAGGCTGCCTTCTCAAATTCCTTGATCGCCTCTTCGTAGTTCTTCTCATCTTTAAGCAGCAGTCCCAGGTTATTGCGCGCCACTGCCAGGTTGGGATTGATCTTTAATGCCGCCAGGTAGTGGGCCTTGCCCTCCGCCGCGACACCCCGGACGGCATAGACATTTCCCAGATCCACCTCGACATCAGCCGCGTTGGGATTCAGGGCGAGTGCCGCCTTGAAGGCCTTGATGGCATCATCGAACCGGTTCAGGCGTGCATAGGTGTTACCGAGACGATGGCTGGCTTCCTCCAACTTGGGATCCAGTTTCACGGCCTGTTGGAATTCCAGCAACGCGTCGCCCACGCGGCCCCGCTTGTAGAGCAGGTTTCCATATTGAAGGTGCGCCCCCGGACACTTGGGATCATTGTCTACGGCCCCCTTCAGAATCTTGGCCGCATCGTCCACCTTCTCCTGCTTCAGGAGGGCAGTGGCCCGGTCGATATCGGGCTGGGAGGGACAAGGCGCGGGGGCCTGCTGCGCCACGAAATGAGCGGGGAGGAGCATCGCTGCCAGCAACAAAAAAAGAAAATGCCGGGAGGAACACAACTTATACGATGTTTTCACGCCGGGCGCTTTACCCCTTCCCCCCACGCCTTGGGAGCCGCTTCGCGGCTTGATTTCTCTTGCGGGCTCGTTTCCGAGCTTTAAATCAGATCTCCGGATTGAACTGAATCGTTGAGACGTCATTTGATGATGTCAACCTTCGTGTCGAGTGTATATTTCAAATGGGCGGGAGTGCGCCGGTCGAAGTAAATGTGGCCGTCTAACATCACTTTGAATTGAGCGGTGCCGCCGGGAGGAATGGTCTGTTTTAACTCGCTTTGCGGCGTCCCGGGAACCGGCTGGGCCCGAAAGCTCGTGCCTTTGCTGTCGTCAATCTCGATCTTGGAGGCATCAAAGGTGGCCGGATCTTCTCCCCGGTTTTGCACCGTCATCGTCATAAACCAGTTCTTGCCGACAACATTCTTCCACTGGTCTGTAAAACTGTTAATCGTCACGTAGAGGTCCTGCTGATGCCACACCACACCGGCCAGGCTCTTGTAATTCACGACGTCTAAGGCGAGCACCATTGAAGCCGTTAAAGCCAGAACCAACACAACCGCTGAAAACATCCACTTCATGCTCAATTTCATGGCCACGTCTCCTTATTGGGAAATTTCGAAAACCGACGCGGTGGCGCACAGCGCTCCGCGGTGGACGCCCTGCGCAGGAAGGGCGTCATGGGCAGGGCGCACGGCTGTGCGCCCCTACAACCTCAAAAACCTCAAAACACCGGCGCTGCGAATTTTTCGAGGACCGCCGCAGAGGCCTTTTCCACATCCGCGTGGAGCGAATTTCCGTGGGCATCCATCGTCACGATGGCCGGAAAATCGTGAACACGCAGATGCCACATGGCCTCCGGAATCCCGAAATCCAGAAGATCGACCCCGAGGACCTCATCCACGCATCGGGCATAGTATTGGGCCGCCCCCCCAATGGCGTTCAAATAGACGGCGCCCGCCTCTTTCAGTCCCGTCAAAGTCTTCGCTCCCATGCCGCCCTTGCCAATTACGGCGCGGATGCCATAGCGCTTGATGATCTCGGCTTGGTAGGGTTCCTCACGGATGGAGGTCGTCGGACCGGCTGCGACCACTTTCCAGGTCCCATTGTTCTTCAGCATGACGGGCCCGCAGTGGTAAATGATGTGTCCTTGAAGGCTGGCGGGCGGCTCATGCTTCATGAGATAAGAGTGCACCGCATCCCGCCCGGTGAACATTTCACCGCTGATCATGACGACATCACCCACTCGGAGGGAACGAATCCTCTCCTCGTTGATCGGCGCCTCCAGGCGCACTTCCTTGCCCGTGCTGGTGAACCCCTCTCCCACCGACATCTTCCGGGGTGGTTGAGTGGCGTCCCGATAGAGCCACCGCTTGATGACACCCGTCCTGGCGTCCAACACAACGCCCAGCCGGCGGAAGGCCCAGCAATCATAAGCCACCGTCACGAAGAAACAGGCGGGCAGACGATTGACCGCAGCGATTTTACAGCCGATCAGTGTGGCGTTGCCCCCAAATCCCATCGTACCGATGCCTAAGAGATTGGACGTCTTCAGAATGTAATCTTCGAGTCTTGCTAACTCCGGGTTGGGGTTGACATCATCGAGCGTCCGGAACAGCTGCTGCTTCGCCATGGTGTACCCCTGCATCCGATCGCCCCCGATGCAAACTCCGATCGCCCCGGCGCTGCAACCGTGCCCTTGCGCCTGCCAGACCGCATGGAGGAGACACTTGCGAACCCCCTCGAGGCTTCGATCCGTGCGGCCCAGGTGAGGCAGCTCGCACGGCACGGAGTATTGAATGTTCTTGTTTTCGCATCCGCCGCCTTTCAACAGCAGCTTGACTTCAATCTCTTCCTCATTCTCCCACTGCTCGAAATGAACGGTGGGAGTGCCCGGGCCGAGGTTGTTTCCGGAGTTCTTGCCCGTGATGGAGTCCACCGAATTGGGGCGCAGCTTCCCTCGCCGTGTGGCATCCTCAAGCGCCGCCGCAATGTCCTTCTTCATTTCCATCTGATTGGCCCCGACCGGGGTGCGTATTTCAAACGTCGGCCAACCGGTGTCCTGACAGATGGGTCCTTCACAGGATTCCGCCATGTCGATGTTTGTCCCGATCACGTTGAGCGCCTGGGAGGACTGGCTTGCTGGAATTTCTTCAGCCATCGTACGCGCCATCGCCTCGCGGACGTCCGCAGGAAGATCGCTGGATGTCCTGATAATCAGATCCAACATGCTGTCCTTGAATGATAGCAACATGAAGCACCTCTCCTCGTTTATGAAATAACCCTGGGGAACCTCTCGATCGGTCCGCTTTTCGAGAGGCAAATGGATTTTCTCACAAACTTAGCTTCCATGCGATGGGTTTTCGCAAGGCCGCCTTGCAGGCCATCAGGAGAGGCCCTCCGGCGGAGCGTCTGAATAAACCAAGAATCCCCTAACTCACTTCGATCCGGGTTCCATCCGGCTTGTATTCGTAGATCTTTCCTGCTTCTTCATCCCGGGTTCTTTTATGTGAGCCGTCACACCACGGCTGAGGATCCGGGCCCTGCCAGTTCGTCGAAAGCCCACAACGGCAAACCCATTGTTCGCCCACCTGGATGGGGCCTTGCGCTTCATGAATCACCTTGCGAGCCATAGAGAATCTCCTTCTTGAATGATGTTTGCAAATTCGCCACCAGAATTACTCTGATGTGAATTCCTCATGAGTCCATTTTTCCCTGAATTTTTTGCTTGCATTATGGCACAATTGCCGTGATAGCATTGTAATGTTTAGAACGCAGTGCGCCTGAGAACTGGAGGGCGCATCAATGGTGAACAGGAGGCAATAGGATCAAATTTCATCTGAATTTGGAGCCCGCTGATTCAACAGACCGGCTTATCCATTAAAATTTCGTCCTTTAATCGTATTTTCTGACAACCTCTGTTGTCTGTTCTGGTTTCAAGCGGTTCTCCCTCCTTTAGATAAATTAGACCTTTTCGGTATAAATTCCTGAACCTCCCCTCATCCACCCCGCATCGCGGGGGTCGATCGGCAAATGCAAGTCGAGCGTGGCAGATGCCCTTTTTGTGAAAAATTGAACAATTCTGATTGATGGGAGCACCTGACTGCGGTGTTCCGCGACAAGAAACTGAGAGGAAAATTCTAATGATCCCCTACTCTGAACTTTCTCCGGATGCTGAGATAGAAATCCTGGAAGGGAAGCTGGCCATTGTGAAGGATCTCTGCAAGGGATGCTCCTTCTGTATCGAATTCTGTCCCAAGCATGTGCTGGCGATTTCCAAGGATTTTAATAAAAAGGGCTACCATCCGCCCGTCGTCAAAGAGGCGATGTCCTGCAGCAACTGCAAGCTCTGCGAATACTATTGTCCTGAGTTTGCCATTTATACGCCTGCTGGAAGTGAAAAGAAGAAACCCAAACAGAAAACGACGGTGACAGCGAAGGAGGTGCGCCATGAGTGACCAGCGGTCGGTTTTGACGGGTGAACACTTTGTCAACGGAGACTGGGCTTGTGCCGAGGGCGGGTTGGCGGCAGGGTGCAAGTTTTTTGCCGGTTATCCCATCACGCCGGCGACTGAGATTGCGGAGCGAATGTCGAAGCGCCTTCCGGAAGTGGGAGGGGTGTTTATCCAGATGGAGGACGAGATTGCTTCCATGAACGCCATCCTGGGAGCCTCCTGGGGGGGCGCGAAATCGATGACCTCCACCTCGGGTCCTGGGTTCAGCCTGATGATGGAGAATTTTGGATTGGGGATCATGACCGAGACCCCCTGTGTGCTGGTCAACGTGCAGCGAGGCGGCCCTTCCACCGGTCTGCCGACCCTGGTCGGCCAGGCCGACATGATGCAGGCGCGCTGGGGCTCACACGGTGATTACGAAGTCATCGCTCTGGCGCCTCAGTCCCCTCAAGAATGTTTTGACCTCACCATTGAAGCGTTCAACCTCTCCGAAAGCTTCCGCATTCCGGTGCTGGTGATGAGCGATGAGGTGGTGGGTCACATGACGGAGAAGGTGGTGGTGCCGAAGCCGGAAGATATTCGCCTTGTGTCCCGCCGCAAACCTTCAGTGCCGCGGGACGAGTTCAAGGCCTTTCAGCCGCGGGAAGACCTGGTGCCGGAAATGTGCACCGCGGGAGAAGGCTACTATGTGCATGTGACGGGACTGACTCACAATGAAAAAGGGTATCCGGTCGTGACCGCGGAAGCTCAAGAGCGACTGGTTCACCGCCTGGTGGATAAGATCCGGCTCAACGCGGACCGCATTATCCGGGTCCAGGAAGAAAACCTCTCCGACGCCGACGTCATCGTGATTTCTTACGGGATCTCGGCGAGAACCGCCAAGAGTGCAGTCGCTATGGCCCGGGCCAAGGGCTACCGGGTGGGATTCCTGCGGCTCATTACGGTTTGGCCTTTCCCGGAAAAAATGATCCGGGAACTGGCGCGCAAGGTGTCCGCCTTTGTCGTTCCGGAAATCAATTTTGGACAGATCGCGCGGGAAGTCGAACGGTGTGCCGGGGGGCGGGCCCGGACCATTGCGGTCACCCACGCGGGCGGCGCCATTCATCATCCGGAGAAGGTTCTGTCGGTGATCGAAGAGGCCATCCGGGTGAAGTCCGGCAGCGGGCTTGTCGAAGAAACCCTCGTACTTCGCTGATCTGTCCCGCTTGATAAAAAATTTGGCGAAAAAAGACAGGGAGAATAGATTATGGGCGCTCTCATTGAAGATGCAGTGATTGACAATGAAACCATGGTGGAACGGTTCTTGAGAATGGACCGTCTGCCCCACATTTGGTGTCCCGGCTGCGGCATTGGAACTGCCCTGCGCTCCACCATCGAGGCTTTGGCGGACATGGACGTCCCGCAGGAGGATTTTGCCGTGGTCTCGGGCATCGGTTGTACGGCGCGCGTCGCGGGCTATTTGAAACTGGATTCCTTCCACACCACGCACGGACGCTCCATCCCCTTTGCCACGGGACTAAAGCTGGCGAATCCCAAGCTGAAGGTCTTTGTCTTCAGCGGGGATGGAGACCTGTTTGCCATCGGTGGAAACCATCTGATTCATGCGGCGCGGCGCAACATGGACTTGAAGGTCATCTGCGTGAATAACTTTATTTACGGCATGACGGGCGGCCAGGTGGGCTGCACGACCCCGACTCATTCGAAGACCTCGACCTCCCCCTACGGCAATTACGAGCCGCCTTTCAACCTGTGCTTCCTCGCGGCGGCCGCCGGCGCAGTGTACGTGGCACGATGGACTACTTTTCACGTCCGCCAGATTAAACGCAGCGTGGAAGAGGCGTTCGCAAAGCGCGGTTTCAGTTTCATCGAGATTATCTCGCCATGTCCGACCGTGTTTGGCAGCCGCAATGGTTTCCCCACCGGGCTCGACATGATGAAATACTTCAAAGCCAACTCGCTCACCGTGGCGGGCGCCGACCCGCGGGATGTGGATATCGAGTTGGGCGGGAAGATCAAGGTCGGCAAGTTCGTGGATAACGAGCGCCCCTCCTTCCAGGACCGGCTCTCGGAGATGTGGGGCGACCTCGGGCTGGAAGAAAGCCGGATCGTCGAGGCCGAGTAAGAAAAATCGTTTACTGGAGAATTGACCTATGGCACGGACAGAAGTTCGAGTTTCAGGATTTGGCGGACAGGGCATCATCCTCTCCGGTTACATCATCGGCAAGGCGGCCGCGATCTTCGACAAGAAGAACGCCACCATGACACAGGCATATGGTCCGGAATCCCGCGGAGGCGCCTGCTCCGCCCAGGTGGTGATCTCGGAAGAAGAGATCAACGATCCGGAAGTCAGCACCCCGAACGTGGTGGTCGCCATGTCCCAGGAAGCCTTCACAACCTTCACAAAGGATCTCGCCCCCGGGTGCACCATCCTGATCGATGAGGACCTGGTCAAGCCCGGGGCGGGTCAGGATAAACTTTTTGCCGTACCCGCAATGCGGCTTGCGGAGGAGATGGGCAAGAAAGTCGTGGCGAATATCATCATGCTGGGCTTCTTCGCCGGAAAAACCGATGTGGTGAGCCGCGAGGCCATGGAACAGGCCATCCAGTCTTCTGTCCCGGCTCGCTTCGCGGAGTTGAACCTGCAAGCGTTTCGGCGGGGATACGAGCTGGCCGTTGCCGCAGCCTGAGACGTTTTGTCAAACCTCTGAGGACGGCCCCTGTCCGCGGGCCGGAATAAACGCCCGGATGTTTGATCCGAATCCACGAGAGGACCACCTTCTCCCGGCCTATCCGTAGTTTCTGCATTTTACTTATCCCTTTCCATTACCCCCCCGATCAATGTCCCTTCTGGATTTGTTGAGGGAGAGAAGCGAACCATGCGTGCGCCAAGGTTGCGGGAGGAGCCCACCACAAGAAGGAGGATGCTGTGAGGAAGCGTATTTTTTGCCGACAGCACCCCGATTCATCGGGGTGTTCTCCGTCCTCTGCTCTTTCCTCCATTCAACCGATTCATCGGTTTTGATTCGGGCGAATGCGACCCGTCACGAACACTCCAACGAGCCTTCCTTTCCATGTCTCGTGGAGTTCCTGCAAAACCGTTGGAAACGGTTTCTATTGCCTTCTGTAGACTCGTCAGCACCCCGATTCATCGGGGTGCTCCTGAATTTTCTTAGGATGGATCACACGCTGGGAATGACCAAAGGACACAGGTGGGAAGAATTCTTTCAAGGACGGGGGACCTCAGAGATTCAATTCCGCGAAGCTCCGAATGACCGGGTGTTTCGACGCTTCAGACTGTTCACGGTTTCCCGGGCGCTGACACAGCGCGGTGCGCATACCCGACGTCAACGCCGCACTGAGTTCTGAAGTGACGTCCGAAATGAAAAAGATTGCGGAAACCGGGCATTCGAGCGCGATTGCGATGCGCCGATAACTTTGTGGGTCTGTTTTTGTCCCCGTGGTCGTGTCGAAATATCCTTTAATGAATTTCGTCAAGTCTCCCGCTTCGGTATGGGCAAACAAAAGCTTCTGGGCGAGAACGCTGCCGGAGGAATAGATGCAAATGTCGATCGACCGGGCATGCCAGGCGGCCAGGGCGGGAGGGACATCCGGAAAAACCTGGCTTCGCAGCGCCCCTGCCCGATAGCCGTCCTGCCAGATCTTTCCCTGAAGCGACTTCAGACCGGTTGATTTCCGGTCCTGGTCCATCAGCCAGAGAAAGTAAGCTAGGACGGATTCCAGGCGGGGTGCCTCCGGGGAGCCGGGCAAGTCTGGCGGCTGGAGTCCGCGAAGCTTGTCTTCCGCATGTTCCTTGAGCAGGAGAGAAACATCCGATTGAACTTCTTCTGCTGAGAAATGGGCGGCAAGAAAATTTTGAACGTGCTTGCGCGCGTAGGGAAACAGGACCTGGTAGACGAAGTTGATCGGTGTCGTTGTGCCCTCTATGTCCAGCAGAACTGCGTGGACCGGCATGACGCGAGGGGGGGGTGTGGTCACGAGGCGGACATTTGCCGGGCGGGGAGATACGAGGAGCCCAGGCACACGGGCTGATAGCGCTCGTCCATGCCGCTGTTGGTGTATTGGGGCGTCCAGCCTGCCGGATCCTGGAAGAGCCGGATGGCACGGATTTCACGGTCTGCGCAAAGATTGAACCAGTGCCAGGTCCCGCGAGGAACCCGGATCAAATCGCCGGCGTGGACTTCGATCGTCACCACGGGCCCTAGCCGCGGCCGGATACTAAAGACCCCCCGGCCGTGGATGACGAAACGGACCTCATCTTCGTCGTGCCAGTGCTCGCGCCGGAATTTTTCCAGCATGGCGTCGAGATCGGGGGTCTGGGGGTTCACATCGATGACATCGGCCGTGACGTAACGGCCACGAGCCATCAGGGTCCTGATTTCCTCCTGGTAAGCGGTGAGAATCTCATCCGCAGGGGCGTCCGGCGCAATGGGGTGCGAGGGGATCCAGTTATCATACTCAATCCCCACGCCGGCCAAATATTTCCTGATAGCATCGGGATCAATCAGGACCCGCCCTTTCCCGGATGGGGTGACAATCGACATAAATCAACCTCTAGCAAAGAAAAGCTGCTGAATGTGGTCTAACGCTCGTTTAAGAAGATGAGGGGCACTCGTACACGCATCTCAGATCTCAAATCTCCTGCCTCAACCCTCTTCCAAACAGGGTTCAGGACCGTCCCGTCCTTCCGACTGCCTCCAGCAAGAACTCGAGGATCTCGACGTGACGCTTCGCCTCTTCGAGGCTTCGTCCCCAGGTATACAGTCCATGTCGCCGGATGAGAAATCCGTGGCAGGTGGGGTGCTGGATCAACTGTTCCTCCAGGGAGAATGCCAGCTCCTGCATGCTCTGGAAATTTTCTACGACGGGCAGCCACTCGCGATGCTCGTGGGTGCGAACCCCTTCCAGGCCTTTCAGCATCTCGTACCCTTCGATCCGCACCCCGCCTTCATCCGCGAACCGTTCGGAGAGGACCGTGCTCCAGATCGAATGGGTATGCAGGACCGCCCTCGCCTCGCGCAATCGTACCAGGGTCAGGTGAAGGTGCGTCTCGGCGGAAGGCTGTCCGCGGCCGTGAAGGACATTCCCATGGGCGTCGACTTGCAGAATATGCTCGGGACTCAGCACGCCCTTGTCGACCCCGCTCGAGGTAATGGCCAGTCGCAAAGGATTTCGGTACAGGACGGCGCTAAAGTTGCCGCTGGTTCCCAGGACCCAACCTCGGTGATAAAAGCCACGCCCTATCTCCGCAAGCCTCCCTGCAAATTCCATGAAGCTGGCGGATTCTTCGGGAGGATTTGACACCAGATATCGTTGCGGTTTTGCCATGGCGCTTATTGCTCCCTTGGAATGAAGAAAGTCTTCCGACCCTTTCGGAGAATTCGACCGGGATCTTTCTGCGGGATCTGCTATCCCTACCATCTTCCTGTGTTTTAGGCCAATAAGTATAAACCTTCAGGGAAGGAAATTCACGTGGTTATTTCGGCGGCGACCATATGAAATCAAATATGACAATTGTCCCATAAAGCGTCGATTTTGGAAGGTTCCTACTGTAGACCACCGTTGCAAATTAATTGTTCTGGAAACCCCTTTGCGCGACTGTACCCAGGGCGGTTCCGCCCCGCCTTCGCGGGACGGATTGCCCTGGGCTGATGAATTTAGCCCTTTCAGGGCAAGGGATTTGATCGATGCCGCTGTTCATTCAATTTCACTTCATCATCGCCACGCGTCGTGCCCGGAATTCGCTGTGGGCGCTCCATTCGGGCCAGGTCGAGGCATTGGCGACATCTTCACCGACTTCAAACAATAATTGCAGATATTGAACGGCGCCACTGAGGTCCCAACTGGGGTCAAACATGTCGGCGGGCTTATGATAGCGCTTGGTGGTGTAGTCCCGGCGCTGCTCGATCCCCCAGCCTTCGGGTCGCCCGACGAAATCGACGCCCGAACTGGGATCAAGCGAGGGCACCCCGACCTGGGCAAAGCTGAAGTGATCGGACCGGAAGTACCCGCCTTTTTCCGGTTCCGCGTCCGGTTTGACAACGAGGCCGGACTCCGTCGCGTATTTCTTGACGATGTCATCGAGGTTCGATTGGCCGTAGCCGATGACGGTAATGTCCTTGGTCTTGCCGAGCACATTCAACCCATCCATGTTGATATTGGCGGCCGTCTTGTTGAGAGGATAAATGGGGTGCCTGGCATAATAAAGCGAGCCCAGCAGTCCCTTCTCTTCCGCGGTGACTGAGAGAAAGAGGATCGAGCGTCGCGGGGGTGTGGGGAGCAGGGAATAGGCCTTCGCAATTTCGACCAGCCCGGCGACCCCGGAAGCGTTGTCCCGCGCCCCATGAAAGATTTCCTTCCCCTCCGGGGTCTCGCGCATCCCGAGATGATCCCAATGAGCGGTGTAGATGACCCACTCCTTCTTCCCCTCAGGGTCGCTGCCTTCGATCTTTCCCACCACATTGTTGGAGTTAATCACGCGGTCCTTAACTTTCAAGCTGAGCTGTGCCTTGACGCCGAGGTCCACAGGCTTGAAATCGCGGGAGACCGCCGCCTTCTTCATCTCCTCAAAATCTTTTCCCGCCATGTTGAACAACTGGACAGCGCGGTCGTGGGTGATCCAGGCTTCGATGGCGACCTTGGACATCCCCTTGTCCTTGGAGACGAGGGTAAACTGCTCGCCGCTCCAGCTGCCCTTCACGACCTCCCAGGGATACGCGGCCGGCTCCGTCTCGTGAACGATGATGCAACCCGCGGCGCCTTTGCGAGCCGCCTCCTCATACTTGTAAGTCCACCGGCCATAATAGGTCATGGCCTTGCCCCCGAACGTTTTCGGATCGAGCTTGGTGGGATCCTTGGGATCCGATACCGGGGGATCGTTGATCAGCACCACAATCACCTTTCCCTTCACATCAACGCCCTTGAAGTCGTTCCATTTGTACTCCGGCGCCACCACACCATAACCGACAAACACCACGGGGGCGTTAATGGACACCTCGGGGGCCTGCCGCTCGGTAAAAGCCATGTAATCGTTCCCGTAACCCAGCTCTTCCTTCTTTTCGCCGCTCGTGAAAACCAGTTTGGCATCGGTATTTTCAATGGTCTCACCCACCATCGGGACTTTCTGGAAATAAGTGCCGTCGGTGTTGCCGGGCTTAAGTCCGACCTTCTTGAATTGATCGACGATGTAATGGATTGAGAGTTCTTCGCCTTTCGAGGCCGGGGCGCGGCCCTCATACTCGTCCGATGAGAGCGTTTTGATGACCCCCGAGATTTCGGGTCCATTAATGCTGCGCAGGGCCCTTACCTGAGGGCTCATTTTCTCTTTTTCCGCGGCGGTTGCGGCAAGGATTAAGAACAGGAATGCAGTCAGGGCAATGAGGCATTTATTCTTCATCGATATCTCCTTAGGATTTGAAGGAAATCATGGGGTGCACAAAAGGGGCGAGCGGAACAGGGACAGACACCATTTCGTAAGCAACTTTGCAGGAATGGCAGCAAGGCAGGCGTCTGTCCCTTCTTTTTTCGCGTTAGTGCGAAGGGGATGAGGGAACGAATCCTCAACGCCCTTGCAGGTTTGCAGCATGAACACCAAAGTGGGACTCCAAGTACTGGTTCAGAATGCGGTTAAAGTCCTGGGCGATGGTTTCACCCTTTAAGGTGACGAACAGCTTCCCGTCGACGTAGACGGGAGCCTTCGGCTCCTCGCCGCTTCCCGGAAGCGAGATCCCGATGTGCGCGTGCTTCGACTCACCGGGCCCGTTCACCACGCAACCCATCACCGCGACCCGCAACTCTTCGACACCGGAATACTTCTCACGCCACACCGGCATTTGCTCGCGGAGGTAGGTTTGAATCCGGTCGGCCAGCTCCTGGAAGAATGTCGACGTGGTGCGGCCGCATCCCGGACAGGCGGTAACCTGCGGGGAGAAACTGCGAATTCCCAGGGACTGCAAAATCTGTTGAGCGACGTGCACTTCTTCCGTCCGGTCGCCCTGGGGGGCGGGCGTCAGCGACACCCGGATCGTATCGCCAATCCCTTCCTGGAGAAGCACGCTCATCGCCGCGGTCGAAGCCACGATGCCCTTCGCCCCCATGCCGGCTTCCGTCAGGCCGAGATGCAGCGGCAGGTCGCAGCGGACGGCCAGGCGACGGTAGACATCAATGAGATCCTGGACTCCCGAGACTTTCGCACTCAAGATGATCTTGTCATGGGCCAGGCCGTAGCTTTCTGCCATTTCCGCGGAGCGCAACGCGCTTTCCACGATCGCGCCGAGGGTGACCTCGCGCGCGGCAAGGGGCTCCGCCAACCGGGCATTTTCATCCATCATCTGAGTCAACAGCGACGGGTCCAGCGATCCCCAGTTGACTCCTATGCGGACGGGCCGGCCCTCGTCCCGTGCCACCTCAATCATGGTCTTGAAATTCTCGTCATGCTTCCTGCCGACCCCCACGTTCCCCGGGTTAATGCGGTATTTGGCCAGCGCCCGGGCACATTCCTTGTAACGGGTGAGAAGCAAGTGGCCGTTGTAATGAAAATCGCCGATGAGCGGGGCCTCCACTCCGAGATCATCCAGGCGACGACGGATCTCCGGCACGGCCCGGGCGGCCTCATCCACGTTTACGGTGATACGGACCCACTCGCTGCCGGCGCGGGCCAGGGCCGCGCACTGGTCCACGGTCGCCGTGACATCGGCGGTGTCGGTGTTGGTCATCGATTGGACGACGATGGGATGACACGAACCCACGACGGATTGGCCGATGGACACATTGCTCGTCTGTCGCCTTTGGATCGTTGCCATCTTAGATCGCGACCGCCTCGCCGAGACCCATCTGCTCGCTGATGAGCCGTCCCAGAGCCTGGTCAATGGGCTCGCCCGATTTTTCGTGCACAAATCCATTGACCGGGTCGGACCAATTGAATTTAAAGCTGGTCGTCCGCGCCGACAGCCAGAGTTGCTTGGCGGGGGGGTTGGCGCTCAGGACGAACGTGCCCGGATGAGGGTCATCAAAATGCAGCTTGATCGTCCCCTCCCCGGCTTCCACCTCCATGTCCATGTCGGCCGAAGCCTGGTTCAATCGCTCCTCCAGGTCAGCCAGGGCTTGTTCGGCCCGCTCTGCGAACTCCGCATCATTCATAGATGATTCTCATATGTGATTTAGAAAAATGAATTATACCTGAAAAGCGGATCTTCGGCACGCGAGTGGAGCAAATTCCAAATCACAAGCACCAAAATCCAAATAAACTCCAATAGACAAGCTCCAAGAACCAAAGCCGCCTCAACCTCCTGCTTAAAGGCTGCATTGAGTCCGATAGAAGACACGGACCGCCACTTGGCTGTTTGGAATTTGGGTATTGGAGTCTATTTGGATTTTGATGTTTGGAATTTGGATTTTGTTTTTCAGAACCTGTGGTGTGCTTGTTTCACCACCTGACGGAAGTCTTCTCCAGTCATATCGATGGCCTTGCACATTTCGAACAGCCGCGACCGCATGCGCACCCCAATGCGATCGGTGAGGGACTCTTCCACAGGATAGTTCTGGGCGGCCCGGTCTTTCTTGCCGCGCCGCATGTCGTCCTCCGGGGCCGGGCCCCGGGGTTCGGTGTCGAGAAAATTGGTCGTGAGGAGGGTGGTCCTCTTGTCGTTGTAACGGGCGTTCAAGATATAGGCCACGGTATCCTGGACCCACAACGACGGCTTGATGGCCCCCAGATCGTCGAGCAGCAGGACATCGACGCTGAGCACCGGCTCGAGAATCGCCATCTCACTGCTCTGGGAGATCGGGTTATAGCTGTTCTGGATCTCTTTGAGCAGTTCACGAAAATCATAGAACCGGCACTCGATGTGCTTGTTGATGAGAAGGGACCGGAGAATGGAGACCGCGAGATGCGTTTTCCCGACGCCACAGGGACCGATAAACAGCAATCCCACATCGACCAGGGGATACTCCTCCGAGAACTTCCTCGCAAATTCCTTGGCAAATTTCTGGGAATCGGTTCCCGGGTACGTCCTCGATGTGAAGGTATAACTCTCAAAGGAGCAATGTTCATAACGGCGGGGGATTCGCGCGCTTTTGAGAAGGCGCTGGACGCGCGTGTCGAGCATGCAGTCGCATCGACGGACCCCCGGGCTGCCGGCTTCGCCCGCCGCCTGGGAACCATCGCTGACCACTGGCGCCCAGCCGGTGCCGTTGCAGATGGGACAGACTTTGGCTTCTGTGGTCATCTCATTTTACCGGGGATGGAAACAAGAAGATCATGAGTATAGCGAAAATCCAAATCACAAAATCCAAAATCCAGATAAATTCCAAAATCCAAATTCCAAAAGTAAAATTTCAAAAAATGATGCCTGTATCGGAAGGGTTTATAGGTTGTTCGGAATTTTTCTCGGCTTCCGTTTGATTCATTGGAATTTGGGTTTTGTTTGGAATTTGGATTTTGGAATTTGGAATTTTTTCTTAACTGTCTCCGCTGAGAATATCTCCCAGAATACTTCCCCCGATCCCGGCGATCCCCTTCTGTTCATCCACCCGCCCATGCGCGGCACTCAGGACCTCTTCTGCCATGCGCGAGAAGGGCAGTGTTTGAAGGAGGACATGGCCGGGTCCGGTGAGCAGAGCATAGAAAAGCCCTTCGCCCCCGAACAGCGAACGCGTAAAGCCGCCGATGAACTGGATATCATAATCAATCGTCGGATCCATGGCCACCAGGCAACCGGTGTCCACGCGCAACTGCTCGCCGGGGGCTAAATCGAACTCCACAAAATTACCACCTGCATGGATAAAGGCGACTCCGGTCCCGGCGATCTGCTCCAGGATGAACCCTTCGCCGCCAAAGAACCCCGCCCCCAGGCGTTTGGTGAAGGCGACACTGAGGTTGACGTCTCCAAAGGCGCACAGATAGCTGCGCTTTTGGGCGATGATGGCGCTATTGTTCAAATTGACGGCCTGAACTCTGCCTGGATAAGGGACGGCGAAACCCACTTCTCCGCCCCGCCCACGGCACTCGAAGGTTGCCATGAACAGCTTCTCGCCCATCAGAAGTTTGCGGGCCAGACCCGAGAGCAGCCCCCCTTTCATGGAAACGTCCATGTCGACGTCCCCCTTCATGTACAGCATCGCCCCCGGCTCAGCCTGGGCACGGTCGCCCGGAGCAAAGTGAAGTTTGACGGCCTGCATGACATCGCCCACAATGGAGTATTGCATCAGACCTCCGCTGAGAAAAGGATCAACGTGAATTCCGGAATTCAAGCGCAATCCGGTCAAATCCAAGGGCTGCGCGCCGGTGAGTTCTTTCCCGATCGCTGCCCAGTTTAATGCAGGTCGTGTGCCAGGGGAAGCGTAAATTGAGCAGGCCACCACCGCGCTATTTTTGGTCGAATAACTTGGCGCGAGGATCTCCAGGTTGAAGGCGTTCCAATTCCCGCAGGAGCTCTTTGGTCCGCTCGTCGCTTGCCGACGGCGTAACGACTTGCACCTCGACGACTTGATCGCCGCGGGTGGATCCCTTCGAGGATCTGACCCCTTTTCCCGCCAGTCGGAATTTCTGGCCGCTCTCCGTTCCTGCAGGGATCTTCAGAATAGCGCGGCCGTCGAGAGTGGGCACCTCAATCCGCGCCCCCAGCGCCGCCTCACTCACCGAAATGGGAACCACCGAATGAATGTTGTCCCCGTCCCGTTTGAAGAAAGGGTGTTCCGAGACCTGAATGACCAGATAGAGATCTCCGGGGGGAATTCCCTCAAGTCCGGATTCCCCCTTGCCGGCCACGCGGAGGCGGGTCCCGGTGTGCACCCCGGGCGGAATTCTCACCTTGATGGGAACGGATTTCTCGATGCGCCCCAATCCGTGACAGCTCCCGCACACTGAGGGCAATTTTCCAGTCCCCCCGCAGTGGGGACAGATTGATGAAGCCCTTGAGCGGCCTCGCATCACGTTGATGGTGCCGGTGCCCCCGCATTCGGCGCAGGGTCCTGCGGTTTTGCTCCGGCCTTTGCCTGTGCCGCCACAACTCGGACACTTTTCCTCGCGGAGGACATTCATGCGGATCTCGGTGCCCCGGATTGAATCCCAAAAGTCCAGTCGGACCGGGGTTTCAATGTCCCTTCCCCGCATGGGCTCCGAGGGCATCGGCTCCCGCCCGACAGCGCCTTCTCTGAAAAGTTGGGAGAACAGGTCTCTCAAATCGGGCTTTGGAGACCGGCCCGCACCGGGTCTGAAGGGGCCTTGCCCGCCCCCCGAGAAATCAAAATTGGAAAAATCGAAATTGGAGAAGTCAAACCCGCCCGCGCCGGGACGCGCCTGCTGCCATGAGCCGTCTGCGAAACGCGGGTCCGCAGTCCCGAATTGATCATACATCTCCCGCTTTTTTGGATCGCTGAGAACTTCGTAGGCCTCGGAGATCTTCTTGAATTTCTCTTCAGCCGCCTTGTTTCCCGGATTCACATCGGGATGATGCTTGCGGGCGAGTCGTCGGTAGGCCTTCTTGATCTCGTCCGGTGTGGCCGTTCGCTTTATGCCCAGCCGCTCGTAAAAGTCTTCTTGCGCCATATCGAGTCTTTCGCCTCCACTCATCGACCCCGGTTAAAAGGAAGGTGTCTCAGCTTGTGGTCATCGGGAAAACAGGGCTGCAACTCTTTATCCGCGAGCAGGAATCCTGCGGTCGAATGGGTGTGGTCACCTCGCCGCGTTCCCGCGGCGGGGGCTTTGTCAGACGGCAAAAAAAACCCGGCAAAACAATCTGCAGGGTCTGCCAAAGTTTATTCCCGTCTTTCGATGGGAATGATGCGGGAAGAAGCGGTTCGTTTGGGTAGCGTGATACGGAGGACCCCGTCCGTCAGCTGGGCGTCGACGCGTGTTTCATCAATCTCCGATGAAAACTCAAGAGCGCGCTGGAACTTTCCCGAGGCACACTCGACCCGGTGATAGTTCTCCTTGGGGATCCCCTGGCTGAGCTTCCGTTCCCCGGAAAGGATAATCTTTCGACCCCGGACTTGCAAGTCAATGTCCTCTCGCGATACCCCCGGCAACTCGGCCGTAATGGCGTACTTATCGTCGGTCTCGTAGCAGTCCACCACGGGCGTCCAATACCCGGCCGAACTGGTCGGCATCAGGGACGTGTCGAAGACGGGCTGCGATTCGTCGAAGAGCGAGTTCAATCTTTTCTGAATCAGCATCAGATCCTTGAGCAAATCAGAGGGAGTCGGCATAAGGAGTCAATAGAAGGAAGGGGCGCTCGGACTGATCCGAGCGCCCAACGGTTCACCTGAATTCCGGATTATTTTTTCTCGTCCACATCCACATACTCGGCATCGATGACGTCCCCTTGTTTACCTTCCGGGGGAGGCGCCGTCGCCCCGCCCGCTTCACCTGCCGGTGCGCCGGGCGGAGGAGCGGCCTGCCCCGCCGTTGCCCCGGCCTGCTTGTACATGGCTTCGGCGAGCTTGTGGGTGGCCGCCGTAAGGGCCTCGACGGCTTGATTGATGCGCTCCAGGCCGCCTTCTTCCATGGCCTTCTTCGTGTCGGTAATCGCTGCCTCGATGTTCTTGGCATCGGCCTCGGAGACCTTCTCGCGATTCTCCTTCAAGAGTTTTTCCGTGTTGTACACCATGGAATCGGCGCGGTTCTTGGCCTCGATTTCCTCCCGACGCCGTTTGTCCTCTTCAGCGTGGGCATCGGCGTCCTTCTGCATTTGAGAAATCTCATCCTTCTTCAAACCGCTGGAGGCGGTGATCGTGATCTTCTGTTCCTTGCCGGTGCCCAGGTCTTTCGCCTGGACATTCACTATCCCATTGGCATCAATATCGAAGGTTACCTCGATTTGCGGGATGCCGCGCGGGGCGGGCGGGAGTCCGATCAAATGGAATTTCCCGAGCGTCCGGTTGTCAGCCGCCATGGATCGCTCTCCCTGGAGCACGTGCACCTCAACAGAAGTCTGGCTGTCGGCTGCGGTCGAGAAGATCTCACTCTTCCGGGTCGGGATGGTCGTGTTCCGGGGAATCAGCACCGTATCCACGCCCCCGAGCGTTTCGATCCCGAGCGACAGGGGCGTCACGTCCAGGAGCAACAGATCCTTCACGTCGCCGGCCAGAACACCCGCTTGAATCGCCGCGCCTACGCCCACGACCTCATCCGGATTCACGCCCTTGTGGGGTTCCTTTCCGAAAAGGTCCTTCACAATCTGTTGGACGCGGGGAATACGGGTAGAGCCTCCCACCAGCACGACTTCATCGATGTCGCTCGACTTCAAACCGGCGTCCGCGAGGGCCCGCTGGCACGGTCCCACCGAGCGTTGCAGAATGTCCTCGCAGAGCTGCTCAAACTTGGAGCGTGTCAGCTTCATCAACAGGTGCTTGGGTCCACTGGCGTCCGCTGTAACAAAGGGGAGATTGATTTCCGTCTCCATGGCCGTCGAGAGCTCGCATTTGGCTTTTTCGGCCGCCTCTTTCAAACGCTGCAGAGCCATGCGGTCCTTGGACAGGTCAATCCCCTGGTCCCGGCGAAATTCTTCCGTGATCCATTCAATGAGGCGATGGTCGATGTTGTCGCCTCCGAGGTGGGTGTCTCCATTCGTGGATTTTACCTCGACAACCCCTTCTCCCACTTCGAGGATCGAGATGTCAAAAGTCCCGCCTCCAAAGTCATACACGGCAATGGTTTCATCTTTCTTTTTGTCCAAGCCATAGGCCAAGGCGGCGGCGGTGGGTTCGTTGACGATTCTAACGACATCCAATCCCGCGATTCGGCCTGCGTCTTTAGTGGCTTGCCGCTGGGAATCGTTAAAATACGCCGGAACGGTGATCACGGCCTTCTCCACTTTTTGTCCAAGATAGTCTTCAGCGCTCTGCTTCATCTTCTGCAGAATCATGGCGGAGATTTCAGGAGGGGAATAGTCCTTGCCTGTGATTGAGACATGGGCATCCCCGCCGCCGGCCTGAACCACTTTGTACGGCACCATCTTCATCTCTTCGTTGACTTCATTGTAGCGTCGACCCATAAAACGCTTAATCGAGAAAACAGTGTTCTCCGGGTTGGTGATGGCCTGACGCTTGGCCACCTGGCCAACAAGTCGCTCTCCCGACTTGGTGAAGGCAACCACGGAGGGGGTCGTCCGGCTCCCTTCGGAGTTGGCAATGACCACAGGCTCGCCACCCTCCATGACAGCCACCACGCTGTTGGTAGTTCCCAGGTCGATTCCGATCGTTTTACTCATTTTTTCATTCCTCCACGGCGCCAGGGGTATCCCACCCACGCCACTCCCAGAAATTAAGATGGGGTCACCCAAATGTCAAGCACATGAAAACCTTATGCCTTCGGGGCATGAGCAGGCCCTTGCACCGGCGCGGATCCAAAGCTCTTTCACCCCCCGCAGGGGCGCGCTCTCGGTCGGGCCCGGACACCCTATCAAGGCAAAAGTAAGACCGGCGCTCCATTGTCGCCAAACAGGTTCGTCGTTGTAGTCGAGGCGCCATTGACTCCCAGGAGTATGAACTGGGTCCTGAATCCACCGCCATCCGCAATCTGCGGGAAGATCAGGGGCTGCGGAGCGAGTTGATTTGAATCGGCCAGTGGAAACGTGGTGATCAGGAAGTCATTCCGCGCATTGTTGAGCGAGCGCAGCGTGAGCGCCACAAAGGGAGAGGCTGCGCTGATCTCCAGAACCCCCGTCGTGAAACTGCCCGGCAGCCCGGGGATGAATTGTCCCGCAAACGCCGCCGTATGGCCGTTGCCGTTGAGCGTGGTCACGTTGCTGCCGGCGAAGGTGCTCCCATCGTTTTGAAACGCCGTCAGGGTCAGCTGCAGACTGGAGCCGCCGGGACTGGCGATCGCCAACCCGGTGTTGTGTCCCCCCGTCAAATCAACAAAGATCCGCGCCCGGGTCGTCGGGGTGGCCGAAGGAATCCCCGACTCCGTCACCAGCGCCCCGCCCTGCGTAAAGCTCAACACCCCCGCCCCGACCGGCGCGTTGGGGTTACTCCCGTTGGGTTCCACCTGCACCGACCCGGCATTGGCCACCGTCGGGGACCCGTCGCTTTGCAGCGTGAACACCCCCCCCGGGGGGATCGAGTAATCGAAGCTCGATTGCGACGGCCCGTTGACCTGATGGACGACCAGCGCCGCTCCCGTGTCGGTGAAGAACTTCACCTGCCCGGTCTCGGTCGCCGCAGAGGTGTTCAACAGGATCAGCAGGGTCTTGTTCCCGTTGCCATCGGCAAACTGGGGGAAGAACACCTTTCCGGTCGGTGCCGCCCGCGTCAGATCCGCAATGGGGGTGCTCGTGAACAGGCTGTTGTTGCGCTGGTTGGTGGTTTGCCGCAAGCCCAGGATGGACAGCGGCTGGGTGCTGCTAATCTCCAGCGTCCCAAACTGCGTCACGGTGGTGAAATTGGCCGGCAGCGCAAACCCCGGCGCGAGGTCCTGCAGCTGAGTGACGAACTTGGCCACATGGCTCCCGGGCGCCATGGAAGCTTGTCCCGTGGCCAGCAACGTGGTTCCAGTGACGTCGCGGAGACTGAAGGTGATCGTCGCCGTGGCGCCGCCCCGGTTCACGATTGCCACCCCGGTGTCCACCGTGATCGTGCCCGCCGGGAACTGCGGAGTAGGAGCGGGGACCCCGGTCCGGGAGTCCACAAACAGCTTGGCATGAGTGGTCGCTGGGGAGGAAGGGACCCCGGCTTCGCTCACCACCACATTGTTCTGGCTGAAGGTAAAAACCGCTGTCCCGTAAGGCCCATTGCCCGAATTCGTCGTCACCACGCCGTAGCCGGCCTGCACTGAGCCGCTGCCACCGATGGTGGTAGCGGTGGCGACACCTCCGCTGGAAACCGAAAGATTCACCTGTGATGAACCGCTGGCGGTGGCGTTTGCCACCAGATCCACTAGATTCGGAGACAGGGTGGAACGGCATTCGCCTACGCCAGAGCCCGTGATCGCCTGGATTTGATAAAAGTATTCATACCCTGACGCCACTTCCTGGTCGAGAAAGGAGGTTACCCCAGTAAATAAATTATCTCCAGACGTGGGATTCGAACTCCGAGTCGCCGGGTTGATCAGCTTGAAGAAAACACCGTTGCGGCCATAGTAGGACGACGGTATCGGATCAGTCTCGAAATTGTGACCCGGCTGTGAGGCCGCTGTGCGATACAGCCGATATCCGGTCGCGCCCGCCACAGCATTCCATTGAAGCATAATGCCGCCGGAAGCTTGAGCGGTGGCTGTAAAGCTCGTGGGGGCGGACGGTGAACCGGGACCTCCGGGTGCTGTCGAGCAACCCGCTTGAAACCTGACCGCCTGGGAGCCTTCGATCCCATGCGCCCGGAATGCCTGAAAGATCAAGTCGCCATTGGGTGTGCCGTTCGCCAGGTTTCCATCGTCGTCGTCCACGGCAAGGAAATTGGTATAGATGCTGCCTGCGCCGTCACTTCCCAGGGCGCTCGTGATGCCGGGGAGCCCGAGATAATAAAGCCGTTCAATCATGAACCAGGCCTGGTTCGTCCCATAGCGGGTGACCAGAGCCTTGAACAGGTCAAGCACCGAACCCGAGGAGAGATGGCCTTCGCAATGACATTCAAAACCGAGCCTCCCCTTGCAAGCGTCCGATGTCCTGAGGGTACCACAGGCATTCACTTGATCGTTGCTTTGCAGTCGACCCGTCGTTCCCGCAGGACAGGCACCCGACCCATTATCGTTGCAGATGAAGATGTTGAAATCCCGAATACCGGTTTGCTGCAGGATTTGAGGCTCCGCCGGGAAGCCGGCAGTGTTGCAGGCATCGCCTTGTGGGAAGCCGTGGAAAGACGTTCCGGGCGGAAGCGGGGGGAAGCTGTCACCCGGACTCAGGCAGGAACGGTGGGTGTTCAGCCAGGCATCGACATCGGCCAGCCCTTCCCCTTTGCCCAAATCGCCGGTGTTTCCGTTGGTCTTGGTATGAAAATCCAGGGCATGACCGTATTCATGCGACATGGTATCCGGTTCGGATGCTTGATTGTTCTCTCCGTCTGGGATGCTACAAGAACCCAAGTCCATGCATTCTTGTCCCCCTGCGTTGGGACAACCAGAATCCCAGAATGCATTGCAGCCGTCATTCACCAGGACATTGAAGTTTTCATTGAAGAAGGAATCCATGGCGGGGCTGAATCCCTTGAGGAATTTCTGGGCGTGGGTGATAGTAAAGTTGTCGTGAAACCACCCGTTTCGAGCCCCATGCGTTGCCAGCCCGTTTCCAGGTGCCGGAGAACCCGGACTGGTCGAGCACCGGCCATCGTCAAAGTGTGCAGCAAAAACAACACTCCCCGAGCTATCGGCGGGGCCCTGCGGAGAATTGCACAAGGGAGTGCCAAACTCCCTCACATTGGTCTGGGCTCCGGAGAGCGCTCCGGAAAATCCTGCAAGACTGAGTCCGGCCGGATCAAAAATTCCACCCGGATTCGTATTGACACTGGTGCTTCCGTTCACCACAGTAAAACGGTCGAACGGGACCAGGTACTCGGGGGCCTGCTGTCCTCCGCTGTTCACAAACCCCGGGGTGCTAACCGGCCCGCGGGTGTAAATCGCGCCTAAGACCTTGCCTTTCTGATAACGGTTCTGATCGAACAGGTCAATCCTCTCGCCGGTGTTCGCATCGACCAGGGCCACCAGCGACCGCACATCGTCCGGAACATGAAACTGAATCCGATACACCAGCTCTGCTGTATAGCCCTGCCCCGCTGGCCCGTTATAGAGACCCGTCGGGCCTCCCTCCACCGTGGCACTCCTGGCACGAGCGGACTTGGCAGCCGGTGATTCCACCAAGGTGATGAACAATTCTGCGGCGTGATCGAGAAGTATATCGGTGTCACTCAGTCCAAGTGATTGCTTCAGACGGCCCACCGCCGCCATCGGCGAGAGCCCGGGTATCACGGAAATGTTGATGTTGGCGATGCGCTCAGCGTCATAGAGGATCATGTTGCCGTGGCTGATGAACATTGAAACAGAGGAATTCAGGATGGGGACCCCGCGATAGTTGTTCTGGAAGACGAGGCGGAACTTGCCCGTTGCGTCTTCCAGCATGCCGCTCGCCGCAGGGTCGAGGGTGAGGGCCGCGGGATCAACCTTGAGAAGATCCTGATTGTCGGCCAGAAACTGGCGGGCTGTTCTCTCAAGACCATCAATCGTTTCTGTGGAGGCGAGTTTGGATTGCCAGGATGGACCCAACTTGGACGCCGACTGGCTCCGCGCCGTAAAGGGCACGCCCTCGCCCATGAAACTCCTGGGCACCATGCTGCGCTCATCCACCAGCACCTGCCATTGCAAGCCGAACTTGCGCTTGAATCCCATCATGGCCGGGCTGTTGGCATAATCCTCCTGGACCTGTTGGTTCAGTGTTCCCGCTTCGACGCGGCTTTGAGATGTTTCCGGGATATCCTGGGCGGCCAGCTTGGATCGCTCAAAGCCCGTCTTCCCGGGGTGCTGTTGTCGCCGCAGCTCAGTCGCCTTCTTGGCCCACAAGAGTGAGCCGGTTGAACTAACCCAAAGAAGTACAAAAATAGCGAAAGGAAGGAGCAGAAAAGAGGGAACTTTCTTCAGGGACTCCCACTTGGGCCAGAGCACATCGGACGTTCGGATCGAATAGGCAGGTTTCACGGTGAAATTCACAACTGACCTCCTCACCGGCGAAAAGCGCTACCCGGGCCGGATCTCAAATAGGTTTTATGTTTTCGCGCTGTTCTTTGACCAAAGCAGCGCGTCGTGTCAGAATAATAGAAGTTCGCGACTACAATCCATGACCAGGGTGTTTTCTCATTTCCGGCATCAGTTCGGAAGAGCGATTCCGGGTGTTCGTGAGTCAATGGTCAGTTTCTTTAGTGTTGGGAATGGCTGCTCCGCTTGGGACCTGACCGGAGGCCGCGACCTTCGAATCTCTTTCAAAGCGGACACCGATTGACCCGGTGAGTCTCGGACAGAGGACAATCCTTGTGGAACGAGCACATTTCTTAAGCGGAGTATGTTATCCAAAATGACCTTCGAACGCCACTCTAAAAGCTTCAGCCCGCCCCCGACGATCCATTTAAGGGCGATTGCGATTCTCGTCATGCTGTCCGCCACGATGTTATTCACTGCGTGTGCCTCGCCGGGGGAAAACGAGACGCTTTCGCCCCAGGAGGCCGTCCGGGTTCGCTCCGGACCGGTCGAGGGGCAGTTCGCTGCTGTGGAGGGCGCGCAGATCTTCTATTTGGATACCCGGCCCGGTGCCTTGGTTGCCCCTGATGAGCCGGGAGTTGGAACCCAAGCGGTTTCACCGGTGATCCTGATCCACGGGCTGGGCGCCTCCACCTTCAGTTTTCGGCGGAACATTACAGAACTCTCAAAACACGCCCGTGTGATCGCGCTCGATTTGAAAGGATTTGGTTTTTCGAAGGAGTATTCCAACCGGGATTTCTCATTTAAGGCCGAATCCGACATTGTGGTGGCCCTTCTGGACAGACTGAAAATTCCACGTGCCACGCTGGTGGGCCACTCGCTGGGAGGGACGATTGCCGCCCGAGTGGCCGCGGTCTACCCGCAGCGGATCGATCGCCTCGTGCTCATCGACAGCGCCACGCTCTACATCACGCGCCCTTTCGTGACCCGGCTCCTGCATGGCCGGATGTTTAGCAGCCTGGCCTATCAACTGGCGGGACCCGATCGGCAGCGGGTTCGCAAGCTGCTGCTCAAGTCGTACGCAGACAAATCCAAAGTCTCGGACGCCGATGTCGAAGGCTACTACTTTCCTTTCACCATAAAAAACTCCGCCGAAGCATTGCGCCTCTTTCTGACCACCTCCAATCCCAATGAGAATGCGCTTTTCGCCCGGATCCAGGCACCCACTCTGATCCTGTGGGGAGCGGAGGATTCCTTCATCGATCCCAGCGTCCGCGATTTCCTGCATCGCCAGATCAAGAATTCAACAGTCAAAGTCATCGAGGGGGCCGGCCACGCCCTGATGGAGGAAAAACCGGAGGCGGTCAATCAGGGGATCATTCAGTTCATTCAGAGGGGAGAGTGATATTCGTCGAGGCGTGTGATCGGCCTGGTCGCCCTGCATTCCCAGGTTCCTGTCGCTCGGTGTGATGAATGGCCTGTTCAGATGAGACTGAGGAGGGTGTGGGGACATAGGATGCCGGGTTTTTCTTCAGGATCACCTCCGCCAATCGCGCGGCGGCATCGGGTTTTGCGAGGGCGCGGGTGGCGATTTGCATCTCATTTAGGTTTGCCTTTGAGTTCTCGAAGAGCGAATCGAGTGCGGGCCTCAGCTGGGATATCGATTGGACCGCCCGGGCAGCCCCATGCCGGGCCAGAAACTCGGCGTTCTTTTCCTCGTGCCCGGGGATGGGATTGACAAAAACCATGGGAAGACCTATCGCCAGCGCCTCCGTGGTGGCCAATCCGCCCGGCTTGGAAATGAAGCAATCCGCCACTGTCATCAATTCCGGGATGAAATCAACAAAGCCAAAGATTTGGAGGGAACTTCGATTGTCCCCCCGATTCTCGCTGCCGCGGGCATCCCGGCTCTCTGTGAGCCGCTCGAGCTGATGGCGGACTCCCTCGTTGTGCCCTGCCACGGCGAGGATTTGATAGGTCCGCTCGCTGCGCATCAGGTCGGCAACCACCTGGTCCAATTCCCCAAAGCCCACGCTGCCGCCCATCACCAACAAGGTCGCGACATCCGGTCGTAAGCCGAATCGAGCGCAGAGAGTTGACCGGTCCCGGGGTGTCTGAAACTGGGAGGCGATGGGAATTCCGCTGGCCAGAACCCCCGCGCGATCCACACCGAGGCCAATGAGCCTTTCGAATAACTCGCGGTGGGCCACTACCAGCAGATCGGCCGGGGTCTTCGACCAGATGGGATGAACGTCGTAGTCCGTGATAACGGAAATGATCCGGGTTTTCGCAGAGCTGCGCCGCGAAAGCAGGTAGGCCAACTCATGGCAATTAATCTGAGTTGAAACGATGGTCTCGGGCGCAAACTGTCTCATCCGCTCCACGAGCCGAGGGTTCCCGTGCTCGAGCAGGACCCGGGGGGCCGCAAACTTCCTTCCCTCAAATAGGGAGTTCTGATACAGGAAACGCCACATCCAAGGGGCGCGTTCAATGAGGAACTCATAACCCTGAAACTGAATCACGCGGAACAGGGGGGAAACGAGTTGTTTGATGTCCAACACCTCGGTTTGACACGATGGCTCCAGTTTGTGCAAAGCTTCAGCGACGGCCTCGGCAGCGCGCAAATGGCCTGAACCGAGGGACGCGGCGAGCAACAGGATCCTCTTTGCAGGGTGTGTGGACATGGCGGGACGGTCGTCTGTGACCGTGGAGTACTGACTTCAAATTCGGGTGCCGTCCGCGCTCTCGGCGGTGTAGTCTTCCACCTTAAGCGGAAATCTTGTCGGTGGCGAACTGCCTCAGTTGCTCAAAACGCAGAGCGGCTCGCGAGAACATTGAAGGGGCATAGCTGAATGAAAGCGAGCCGCAGAGGATGGCAGCGACACCGCCCGACAGGAGGTCGAGCGGCCAATGAATGCCCAGGTACAGGGTCGAGACGATCACCATCAATGATGCGAGAGTTGCCAGCAGCGCCACCCTGCTCCTTCCGGATCGCCAGGCGGCCATCGCAATCAGCAATGCCAGCGAGGTATGAAAACTCGGGAAACAATTGTCCAGGGCGCTGATCGACCGGAAATGTTCCATGACGAGAGGGCTGATACGGTCGATCAGGAGCCGGACATGCGGATCGCTGACCCAGACCTCATTCACCGGAAAAAACAGATAAAAGGGAAGTACAAACAGCAAATTGGTAAAGTAGGCAGCCACGAGGAATTGTGCCACCTCTTCCCGGTTATCGTAAACCAGCACAAAAAACACCGCGAACATGATTGCCGGAAAGATCCAGATATACGTGTAGGTAAACAGATAAGTCGCCACCACACTGCGGTGCCGCTGAATATGCTCCACCCAAGTGGTTCCAAAACGGGATACGAAGGGAGTGTAATCTTTCTGGATGGCCTGGGTGACCCGGGCGTCGAAGTGTGCTTCGACGTAGTCAATGAGTGAAACGACCAATGCAGCCAGCAGACAAAGAACGTAACCGGTCTGCGGCAGGCGTTCACGAATCTGCCGGAAGATCTCTCCCATCGGAATGCGGGGAACCATCAATCTGACCAGCAAGAGGATCGTACCCACCAGGATGATGGTTTGTACAATCGAGTATTCGAACCTGATCACAATCCCCTCCGAAAGCGTGCGTGGGGGCAAACGCGGTGTTTCCCACTCGCACACGTCAACGCTTGTTCTCTCTAATCATCACATCTTATCGAGGTGGGGAGAGATCGTCAACTGCCGCGGGCATACAAACAAGCCACGGGGATGGAGGCAAAAGCGGCTTTTTTCGATCCGTCGAAGATCTGGAAGAGTTTTAAAGACAGGGGTTATTCGTAGCGCAAGGCGTCAATCGGATCCAGGGTGGCGGCCTTGTGGGCGGGGTAATAGCCAAACACCATTCCCACGAAGGCCGAGACGCTGAGCCCCACAAGGATAGCGATCAATGAAATCACCGTTGGCCATTCGAGGACGTTGCTGATAACGGCAGAGGAGGCGATCCCCAGGCCCACTCCGATCACCCCTCCCACCACGGTCAGGGTCACCGCCTCAATCAGAAACTGGAGGCGGACATCACTCTGGTGAGCGCCCACAGCCATCCGCAGGCCGATCTCGCGGGTGCGCTCGGTGACGGTGACCAGCATGATATTCATCGTGTTGATGCCGCCGATGAACAGCGCCAACGAGGCCACGGTGGCCAGCAGCAGGGTCATGATCCGGTTGGTCTCATTCACCATCTCCGCAATCTCGGTGTAATCCCGGATCGAGAAATCGTCGGGTTGGTCGGAGCGAAGATGATGGCGCTGACGCATCAGGGAGGTGATCTGGTCCTTGGCCATCCCGATTTGTTCGCGACTCACCACTGAGATGTACATGTCCTTGATGTAGCGGATGCCCAGCATCTTGCGCTGGGCCGTGGTCCACGGAATGATAATGTTGTCATCCTGGTCGGATCCCGTCACGCTGCTTCCTTTGGTTTCCAACACGCCCACGACCTTGTAAGGATTGCCGCGAATCCGGATGGTTTCCCCGACCGGATTCTTGCCCTCGGGGAAGAGCTGGTCGACGATCGTTTGGCCCAACACGGCGACCTTTTCAGCTGACGAGATGTCGGATTCAGAAAAATAATCCCCCTTGACCACATTCCAATGGCGGATGAGCCGATAATCCAGGTCAACGCCGTTGACCTGGGTATTCCAGTTGTGGTCTTCAAAACCCACCTGGGCGCGAAAATCCACATTGGGAGAAGCCAGCGCCACGGAGGGACACTGGTTCCGCACTGCCACCACGTCTTCGAACATCATGGTGTTGAACGCCGTTCGGACGCCCTGGATCTGCCGATTGCCGGCCTCCACGAACAGCATGTTCGTGCCCATGCTTTCCAACTTTTGAATCACTGCCCGGTTGGCGCCATCTCCAATGGAGACCATCGCGATGACCGCCGCAATGCCGATCGAAATGCCCAGCAGGGTAAGGGTCGCCCGCAGTTTGTGGCGCCCCAGCGCTTTCCATGCGGTAAAGATATTGATTCTCAGCCACTGCATTGTCGCAACCTCTCGATCGGACTCCTCAATAAGGACGTCAGAAGGTCCCTGTCCGTTGCAGTTTAGAATCTAAATTCCAAATACCAATAGCCAAATTCCAAGTAAAATCCAAAAACCAAATTCCAAACAGAGTCCAAATTACAGGAAAAACTTAATGATCATGTGCAAATGGAGCGTCAGCTCCTGTTGTTTTGCCTCCGCCTTTGTTTGGCATGTTTGGAATTTGGTTTTTATTTGGAATTTGGAATTTGAAATTGGAATTTTACTCCGACTCCTCATCAATGTTTCAGATTAACGTGGTCCAGTGCGCTCCGGATCCCGGCGGCGATCCTTACCGCCGGTCCTTCTCCCCAGAAATGCAGGAAGAACAGGCGCGGGTCCTCGTCCAACATGTGATTGTGAAGGGCGGTCACGGAAATTCCCGCAGATCGAAGGGCCTGGATCACAGGGTTGACTTCGCTGGCGATGAGCACAAAGTCGCCCGTGGTCGCGACCCCTTCGGGGGCATCCTGAATGTTAATGAAATTGGCGGTCCCCATCAGCGGGGGAATCTCCTCTCCGTGCGCACGGATGGTTTCAGCCCGCGGAAAACCGAAAGAGAGCACTCCAGCACTCTCAGAGCCCTTCCTCCCCAGGATTTCCTCGATTTTCTTGCCGTCGAATTTGATGGCTTGAGCGGTGGACTTCTTCACGGCATCTGAGTGCGGGCCCAGTGCCAGCGGAGTAGCCGTCGTCGCGAGCGCAGCCTTCAAGGTTTTTGCAAGGGTTTCGGCGTTGCCGTGCGCCATGTAATGCATGTACATCACGTGGGGGGTCTCGCCGAGCAGGTGGTTGTGGAGGGCGGAGATCATGACGCCGCCGGCTTCAAGCCGGTCCACCACCCCTTCGATTTCACCCTGCAGGAGCACAAGGTCACCCATCATGGTGGCAGAGTCTTCAGTCCCTGTGAACGCCACCCAGGAACCCAGGGCCAATCCCGGCTTTAGCGTCACTCCCCCCAGCGTCACCTTCAGGTCAGTGCGGGGAAATCCGAACTTTACAGTCCCCCCACTGTAAGTTCCTGTCCTTCCCAATACCGCTTCGACCTTCTTCCAGGAAGTCGCTTCACCTTCTGCCAAAGAAAGGGCCGGCGGGAGGACCAAGAGCGTGGCCATTGAGACGATACAAAGAATACGGAACCATGTCGAAAATCTATTCATCGAGTTCATTGTGGACTCCTTGTTTAAGATCAGTTGTCAGTTCTCAGTTGTCAGTGAAGAGCGAGACTTGAGCGGTTTGACAGTGACGCCAGACGGCAGAGATAAGGAGGGGGACCTCAATCACAACCGACCACTCAATTCCTCTCTTTCGATGTCCGCCAAACTGGATCCGAATCTCGTACGCAGTCAGATTGGAAGACCATAGAGCTGAACAGTTTTTCAACTGACAACTGGCAACCGACAACTAACCTCTGACAACTGGTTACTGGCAACTGTTCTTCACTGCTTGCAGAATTCATACAACGCATCATAAACCGGAAATTGTTTTTCCAGGCGCTCTTCATCGGAGGTGCAGGTCTTGGAAAACCCATTGGCGATGGCGTAGAGTCCCGCGCTTTCAGGCGCGGCATGCATTTCACGGGGGATGTCCGCGCCATGCACGATGAGAGCGAGTCGTGCCAGGGCTGGATTCCCCTTTAAATGGAATTCTTCGAGGATGGTTTCAAACGAACAGTATCCATCGCGATGATTCAACTTAACACCCGGATTTTTTGGGACGTCAAAGGGCGTTGCCTCGAGGTCCCGGGACCGCTCCAGGATCACCGCCTCCTGGACAAAGATGAATTCCGCGCTCGGATCGATAAAGCGTTTGATCAGCCAAGGGCAGGCCACCCGATCGACCTTTACATTTTCTCGAGTAATCCATTTCATGCATTCACCTCCTGGGTCTTATCATGAACAGAAACGAGAAAGAAGAGGGCTCCCGCTACCCCGCAGAGAAAGGCAGCGTGGAATGTGGCGTTGGGTGAAAGGATGTGCCAGAGCCATCCTCCGACCGCGGCCGCCGGGGTCACCGAAATGTTCCGGATAAAGTAGTAAAGCCCGACATGACGTCCCCGGCATTGTTCATCCGCAAAGTTCACAATCATCGCCTTCCGCGCTGGTTCCCCGAACTCGCGGAGGCCTCCGACCACAAAGGCGCCGAACATTTGCGGGAAGCTCCGGGCATGCGCCACCATCAGGGGGAAAAGGGCGAAGCAGATGAATGTGAAAAATACGAGCGGCTTCCGTCCGACGCGGGAGGCCAAAGCAGCCGCCGGGAGATACCCCGCGATGGCGGTGGTCATTTGGACGCCGACCAGCAGTCCAAATTGTTTCGGGTTCAGGCCAATGATGTTGATGGCGTAAATCACGATAAAGATCTCGGCGATCCCCTCCGCGAGTCTCGCGAGAATGTCGGAAAACAGGAGCTGCTTGAGGACGGGCGAAAAACTCCGGAAGAGCAGGACCATCCCGCCGGCGGGACGGGAAAGCGAGGATGGAGTTTGAAGATAGAACCTCTGTTGAAGGATCATGGCGAACAGAGCCATCAGGACGGCGACGGCCAGCCCCGTCCGGACTCCGCGAACCATCCCCTCACGAGCGATCAGCAGTCCCCCCAGGACGGGGGCAATGACGATGGGCAGTCGTTTCAGCAACGATTGCCACGAAAACCCCAGCGTCCTTCGCTCGCTGGACAGGGAGGCTCCGATCGCGGCGAAGATGGCAGGGGACCCCAGGGACGACCAGCTCATGACAAATAAAACTCCGATGAAAAGCATCCACGGTCGCGAGCTGAGCAAGTAGATGACATAGCCACAAGCCGCCATCCCGGCGAATAGGGTCAAAGCCTGCCGTTCGCCCAGTCGATCAGACAGGACTCCTCCGGGGTATTGATAAACCGCGTCGAGGAAATCCTTGAAGGTGCCAAAGACGGCAATCAGGGCGATGGAGCCGCCCAGGGCTTCCAGGTACTTCGGGAGAAAACTGTTCCAAAGCTCTTCCCCAAAAGCGACCAGAAAAACGGCGACTGACAGGATGATGACGTTGCGTTCAATGGAAGACGATTTCCGCAGGCTCAGGGAATTCACCGGGTTCACTTCGGCACTCTTCCGGATGACGGAGGTTTCACTCGTCCCGGGGGGTGTCCCCCTTTAGAATTGTGCTTTTGTTTCAAGTATCCGTAAAGTCGGTTGAATAGCTGGAGCCCCGCTTCCAGCCGCTTGGAATCCTCTTTGATTGCCGCACAAAGCGACTGGATGACGAGGTTGAATCCTGCGGCTTCGGCTCGACCAAACTTCTCGTCTTTGAGATCGACGTCGTGGACGATTTCAGCGATCTCCGTGAGAGCCGAATCGGAGTGCAACTGAAATCGCTTGACGAAGGTCTCAAAAGTGCAATCGTCCCCGTGATGACTGAATTCCGCACCAAAGCAATCGAAGGGGACCGGGCCGCGGGGGATCCGGCCTTCTGCTGCAAAGATCATTTTAGCCTTCGGATCGATAAAACGGCGGATCAGCCAGGCCGACGCCAGGCGGTCAATATGCAGGTCACGGCGCGTCACCCAGGTCTTGCCCTGGAACTGATTCGGGGTGCAACGTTCGCTTGAGGGGGAAGTGGGGGAGGTCTCAGGGCTCGAGCTGCGCAGTGTTTGCAATCGCCGTCCGAGGCGGGCCACTTGCTTCTCCACGGCGCGGGCCCGGTTTGAGCGAAAGAAATCCACGCGCCGGATCCGCTCGAGCGACGACTTCAAATCTTCCCAGTCCGAAAGCAGTTTCTTCGTCCGTTGCGGGGAGAGGGGCGTCCGGTCGAGGATCGCGTCCAGTTTCCGCCCCAGGGTTCCCGACTGCTGCAATAGATCCGTGTAGTCAGCGTCCCGGGACGCCTGGAACCGCTTCCTGAGTTCCTGGTCTTCCTGTGGCCTCAAGGCTTTCGAAAGAAAAACCGACGCCTCGCCGCCGGCGTCGCGAATCTGCTGCGAGAGCCACTCGAAGTCTTCATGCTGGTCTCTGGAATAAGGAAGGACGTAGACCGAGTTGCGATGCAGCACCGCCCCCATCTTCTTCAGGGCGCGCCAGATCCTGACGCGCGCCTGCGACGGTTGCGGGGGAATCTGATGCACAAGAAAGAGCCAGCGCATAGTCAATTTGTGATGGCGTAACGATCGTTACATAGATTAACGAATGTTACATACCTTGTCAAGATCACCCGTCTTCGGGGAGTCGGTTCAAAAGTATTTGACACTCGCTGCCGACTTTTGCTACCTTGAAAAGGCATTGTGATCTTTCTCAGCGGTTTCAGGTACTCCGAAAGGTCGGAGTCAAAAAGGGAACGCCGTGAAAGTCGGCGACGGTCGCGCCACTGTGAGACCACGCTTCCGGGTTCAAAACCACTGTTCCTCACGCACTGAGCGGGACGGGATGGGAAGGTGAGAACGCAACCGAGAGTGGCCAAGTCAGGAGACCTGCCTGGAACCAGCGAAACCTAGGAACTGAAGCCAGGGGCTCGGCATCCCGAGCGATGCCCCAAAGCTTCTCTCCTTCAGGTTCACGACTCCAAAGTTGTGCTCTTCGCGTCAAAGGGCCCGTGGACAAAGTTTATTGCCCCGTGCGTTTTCCTACGAAGATGCACGGGGTATTTTTTTATTAGTTGTCAGTTGCCAGGTCTCAGTTGTCAGAAGGCAGTTCTCAGTTCCCAGTTGCCAGTGAAAGGCGAGACGTCACAGGTCAGAATGCAATGTCAATGATCAAAGGGCTTCGTCATTTTTTGTCGATTGACTCACTACTCTCCCTGCCTCGCGGTCCCCAGGCTTCCAGGAGTGGGGATGTGTTGGTTGTCAGGCCCAAACCTTCCGAATTGATGGATGCTCCAACTGACAACTGGGAACTGGCAACTGCGAACTGGCAACTGAGAACCGCCCTTGGACAACTGGCAACTCGCAACTGGCAACTGGTTTCTTCTTTCTGGCTTCTGGCTTCCTGCCTCTGGCTTCTTATCGTTTTTCCCCAGATCACCACCGCTGCCACACACCCAGTCATCGACGAAACCGGCCGCACGGTGATGGTTCCCGAACGTCCCCGGCGCATCATTTCCATCGCCCCGAGTGTCACTGAAATCCTTTACGCCCTTGGTTTGGACCAGAGAGTGGTGGGCCGGAGCGATTATTGCGATTTCCCTCCCGAGGTCCGGCAGAAGCCCAGCGTGGGGGGATTGATCGATCCCAACATCGAGGTCATCGTCTCCCTGCATCCGGACCTGGTGATCGGAACGCCTGAGATAAACAAGATTGCTGTGGCGGACGAGTTGGCGCGTTTTGGGATTCCTCTTTACGGGGTGCACACGACCTCTCTCAAGGATGTCTTCCGCGCCCTGGAGGATGTAGGGACGTTGGCCGGGAACCAGGCCCAGGCCGACGTCCTCGTTCATTCACTTCGGGAACGCCGGGACGCGGTCGTGAAGCAGGTGGCAGGACTGCCCCGGCCCCGGGTGCTCTACCTGGTTTGGTACAACCCGATCAGCGTGCCGGGACGCGGGGCCTATATCACAGATCTTATTTCGCTCGCGGGGGGGGATTCGATCAGCGGCGATCTTAAACAGGATTGGGCGCAATTGTCGCTGGAAGAAATAGTGCAACGCGACCCGGAAATCATCCTTCTTCCGAGAAACAACGGAAATTCTCCCGCGATCGATCAATTGAGATCGTGGCCGGGCTGGAGCCGCACGACGGCTGTTCGAACAAACCGGGTCTTCGAAGTTGAGGACAATGCCAGCCGCCCGGGTCCGCGGCTTTTGGACGCCCTGGAACAGTTTGCAGAGTTTTTCCATCCCGCAGCCAAGTAAAAGATCAAGGTTGTTTGCTACGGTCTCTTATGCTCCGAGATCGCACCGAAGGGGATGAAGATCAAACACGAAGGGACAGACACCGGCTGTGAAGGGTATTGGAGGTATGTGAGAGTGAGGTGTCTGTCCCTAATGTGTCCGGAACTCCCGGCGTCTCTGCGGTGAACAAGACTTCGAAAATGCTGACTCGAAAGAAAATGGCGGTGCGCCTGCTCCTGCTGCTCCTGCTGCTGGCAGGGATGATGGGGGTCGCCTTGTCCATCGGCAGCACGCACATCCCTCTTGTCACAGTATTCAAGACTGTTTCGGCACAGCTGGTCCATCCTCGCGCGCACTCAACCTCGGAGACTTCCACGATACTCTTCAGCCTGCGGATGCCGAGGATCTATCTCGCCATGCTGGTCGGGATGGCGTTGGCGGTGGCGGGCGCCAGTTTTCAAGCGCTCTTGAGAAACCCTCTGGCCGATCCCCATATTCTGGGTGTTTCCAGTGGTGCCGCGCTGGCAGCCATTCTATCGATTGCTTTTGCGGGTCGCTGGGGAATCCCTACGCCTGTCGCTGCTTTTGTCGGGGGGTTGATCACCATCGTGCTGGTTTACACCCTGGGAAGCCGGAAGGGAAGGGTCTCCGCGCACACCTTGATTCTCGCAGGGATCATCGTGGCGTCATTCTTTTCCTCCGTCATCATTTTCATTCAACCCTTTCTCAGCGGAGGCCAGTTACGCGAGACGACGTTCTGGCTCACGGGGAACTTCAGCAGCGTCCAAGTACCCTCCATGAAATGGGTTTCACTGGTAACACTCGCCACGATGGTCTTGATCTACCGCTTTGCAGGCGATCTCAATGTCATGCTCATTGGCGAGCAGGAAGCCGCCCACTTGGGGGTGCCGGTTGAATGGGTGAAGCGGGCGATCTTTGTCCTGGCGGCCCTGCTGACCGGCCTGGCAGTTTCGCTGAGCGGCTCCATCGGGTTTGTGGGGTTGATCGTTCCGCACATCGCTCGAATGCTCTTCGGCAATGACTATCGCCTGCTGCTGCCGTCGACGGCCATCCTGGGGGCCATGTTGACTTTGCTGGCTGATCTGATCGCACGAACCATCGTCGCACCCACGGAACTTCCCGTCGGGGCCATTACGGCGCTGGCTGGGGCCCCGGTGTTCATCTACCTGCTGAGACGCGATCGGACGGAGGATTGACGGTGATCTCTTCCCATTCACAACCCCGGATGGATGTGCATCCACTCGCCGGCGGCAGCTCTCTTGAGGTTCACCAATTGGGTGTGAAAGTGGGCAACTTTCAGCTTCATCCCGTTTCCTTCGCCATGAGTAATTCCGAAGTAACGGCGATTGTGGGGCCGAACGGCTCGGGAAAATCGACCTTGGTCAAACTGGTGAGCGGGACGCTCCGGCCCGCCTCGGGATGGGCCCGATGGAACGGGGTGGACATTCATCGAATGGGGCATCGTGAGCGGGCGAGACAGATTGCGGTAGTGGCCCAGGAAAGCGCGTTGCATTTTCCCATGACCGTTTTGGAATACTGTCTGCTGGCACGCCATCCCTTTCTCGATGGATTGCAACTGGCATCAAGCGAAGACCTGGCCATTGTGCGACGGTCTCTCGATATGACTAAGGCCGCGGTCTTCGAGCGGCGATGGATGAACGAACTTTCGGGCGGTGAACGCCAGCGGGTCATTTTGGCCCGCGCCCTGGCTCAAACCCCAGGACTGCTCCTGCTGGATGAGCCGACCCTCAACCTCGATGTCGCGTTTCAGATGGGGCTTCTGAAGTTGGTCGAACGGCTGGCGCGGGAGCACGGCATGGCCGTCCTCATGGTTACCCACGAACTCAACCTCGCCGCCGAATTTGCGAACCGCATTCTGCTCCTGAATGGGGGTATTCCCCTCGCATTTGGATCGCCGGGTGAGGTGTTGACCGAGGAGCGGCTTCGGGAGGTTTTTGATTCCGATCTCCTGGTCGACCGGAACCCCGTCTCCGGCGTGGCGCGGGTGACCCTTCTGAGGGGGAGAAGATCAGAGATTAAGGAGTAAGACGATGTCACCGCAGAGACGCGGCGGACACAGAGAAAAGCTGTCCAGGACAACTCCGCGCCTTCTGCGTCTCGGCGTTGAATGAAAATGGATGTTTGAATTACCCATGCACCTTCACCCGTCTTTCGTCAGAGGGATGTTTTGAGATTTGGAGGGAATGATGAATAGAAACCATCGCGTTTTCAGCCACCCGTTGCACATCGCTGTCTTCTGCTTTTTATGGATTGTTTTACAGGTTCCCCTCCTCGCCCAGGCCAGCGTGATTGAGGGTCAAATCAAAGATCCCTCCGGGGCGGTTATTCGAGGCGCTCAAGTCAGTTGCATCGATGCCCTGGGGACCACGCTATTCCACTGGACCGACGGCCAGGGGCGGTTCCGGTTCGAGGTTTCGGCAGGGACGGAGTACCAGCTGATCGTCAGTCAGACCGGATTTGCTTCAGGGATGGTGACCGTCGATCCACTGAAGCCCGGTCAGACCCGGTCTGTCGAGATAAACCTTCAACTGAGCGCCCGAACGGATACCGTCCTGGTCAGCGCGTCGTTGATCGACCAGCCGATGGGGCAGGTGGGAAATTCCGTCAGCGTCATTACCGGGGAGGACTTGAAAAACTCTGCCACTCCGCTGGTCCAGGATGCGTTGCGGGAGGTCCCGGGGCTCGCGGTGAGTTCGGCTGGCCGCCGCGGGGGCACGACCTCGATTTTCGCGCGGGGAGGAAACGCGAATTACGACCTGGTGCTGCTGGACGGCGTGAAGCTCAACGACTTTGGGGGAGGGCTGGGCTTCGATTTCGCGCATCTGGTGGCGGATGATGTGGAACGCATTGAAGTCGTGCGCGGTCCGCAGAGCGCGCTCTACGGATCGGAGGCGGTTGGGGCGACCATCAATGTCATCACCGAGCGCGGGGAGGGGACGCCCCGGTACTCGTTTCAAGCCGAAGGCGGCAGCTACTTGCTGCGGCGCTGGAGCACGGGCGCGAATGGTCTGACGCGAGGCGTGAACTGGGCCCTGAACCTGTCGCGCATGGACTCCGACGGGGCCAACTTTAACGACAACTACCGCGACCAGAATGCGTCCGGGCGAATCGGCCTCGAATTGTCGCCCCGGACCCACGCCGCGTTCCATTTCAATCTCAATGCCAACGACGCGGGCGCTCCGGGGGCCTACGGCAGCGATCCCAACGGCACCTTCTTCGGCCTCGATCAGCAGTCCCGCGACAAGAACAATGACTATGTTTATGGGGCAGACATCGAGCATGAATTCTCTTCAAGGTTCAGACAACGCCTGGAGGGAGATTTCCTCTCGCGTAATTTTCGATTTCTGAGCCCTTCGCTGGGAGATTCGTTCAGCGACAACTTTCGTGCGTCCCTTCGCAGCGAAAGTGATGTCCTCCTTTTCCCCGGTGACACCCTCGCCTTCGGGTTTGAATACCAGCGGGAGCGGTTTTTGAATAATTTTGTGACCGATCCGACGGGTCAGGTCTTCGCTCTACACCGGAACAATCTTGGATACTTCGTCGAAAACCAGTGGAACTGGCAGCAACGGTTCTTCCTGACGGCCGGCGTGCGAATCGAAAATTTCAGGACCGACGAAATCCTTGCCGTCCCGTTTTCGCACGACCAGAATTTCCCGGCATCCTCCCTGGTCTCCACCAACCCAAGGGTGTCGGCATCCTATTTTATTCGGCCCGGGTCGATGGATCACGCGTTCAGCTATGCCAAGCTGCACGGTTCAGCGGGGACCGGCATCCGTGCTCCGAATGGATTTGAGCTGGCATTCACCAGCAATCCCCGGCTGCGTCCCGAACGCTCCTTGAGTTTTGACGCGGGCGCCGAGGTGTCCTTGTGGAACTCGCGGGGACTCTTTGATGTCACCTACTTCTACAACCGATTCGAGGACCAGATCGTTACCCTGACGGGGGATCTGCGCCAGCTCTCCACCTTCAGCTCCGACAACCTGGGCAACGCACGCGCGCAGGGCATGGAGGTTACAGTGAGCGTGCGGCCCAGTTCAAAGATCCGTTTGGGCGGCCAGTACACCTATTTGAATTCCGAAATCCTCTCGCTGAACGGCGATCCCGGCCGCGCCCAATCGATCTTCAAAGTCGGCGATCCGCTGATCCGCCGCCCGGCTCACTCAGGCTCTCTCTTTGCCACGTGGACCCATCGGCGTCTTGTCCTTTCTCTCGATGCGATGATGCGGGGTAGAACGACCGACACGGATCCGAACCTGGGAACATTTGCCTGCGATTTGGGGCTGCCGTGCATTCTCAAGAACCCCGGCTTTGTTGTTGCCAACGTCGGGGGATCATACGAATTCGCCAGCGGGGTCACCTGGTATGCGCGCGTCAACAATTTCTTGAACCAGAGATATGAAGAGGTACTGGGATTCCCCGCTTATCGCTTGAATTTTGTCTCCGGGGTGCGGGTGAACCTGGGTGGAGAAAGTGGACTTCATCTGAAGAGATGAATGCGGGTCATCAATTGCGAAGTGCGAATTTCGGAGTGCGGAATAAGAACGAACCGCAGAGTTCGCTGAGGAGACGCCAAGCACGCAAAAAGAATGCCGGCGCGATACGGCCCAGGGGTTCTTGCGATCTTTGCGCCTCCATTGCGGTCTTTGCGGTTAACCGCGGTACTGAATTCTACGGCGCCAATTCATTTTCGGTAGACCCGTATTTGAGGCTATGTGAATCAATCAGTGGCCAGAATTTCGACAGAATCCCCTATCGAAATCGTCCCGAGATTCAAATGATTGAAATTGCGCCCGAACACGACACCGTCCGCGCCGCCCGGGTGCCGACGGTAGGTGGCCAGGGTGCGGAGCGGTTCCTTGCCCCGCTCGGCGGTCTCCTGATTAGTCGCGGTGGTTGGACAGCGTGCGCACAGCCCCTGGCCCTCGAGAAGGACGTTGCCGACCCGGATCAAGGCCATTTGATCCTCCTGATATGGCGAGCATCCCTCAAGGACGATGTTGGGCCGAAACCGGTTCATCGGGAGGGCCTCGGAAAGACGTCTGTTAAGATCATCCAGTGAAGCTTGAGAGATGATGAGAAACGGATAGCCATCGGCAAAGGCCAGCTGCGAATCTCCCATTTTGGCCCGCCGGACGTGTTGGCTTGACATTCGCATGAGGCGATACTTCCCGGGTCTCTCCCTTCCAAGCAATTCACTCAGCCAACGGGAAACCTCTTCGCCTTGATCGACGCCGCGAGCATGATGCTCCCAGACCTGCACCTCATCTTCCGGCGTATCGGGGCCATCGAGGGGAACCGAGATTGAGCTCAGGCCGGGAGCGGTGAGGACCAGGTGCCCGTCCCGCATGGCGGCGTCTACCAGGCACATTGTCCGGACTTCGACACCAGCATCCGACGATTGACGCTGTGCCACAAACATTCCCCGTTCGTCCACCACCATCCATTCGCGGTCATATGGAATCCCCCGCACGCCAATCTCGGCGCGGGTGAGCGGCTTGCTCTTCACGGACTTCACGGGATGATAAAAAATACTGCTGACTGTGATGGCCATTCTGCCCCGATGTCCCCCATTTTTGGGATACATCTTCCTTGATGAATCGTGAGGATACCAAAAATGATGGCCGCGTTGAATTTTGATTTCACTCGGCGTGATCGGCGCCATGTTTGGACTGAAATCGCTTTCCACAGCCCGAAAAAAAAGAATATCGCCGATTCCGGTTCGTGATTAGAATGGGGCTTGCCCCAAGCCATGAAAATCGTTTCCCTGCTTCCCAGCGCCACCGAAATTGTATACGCCCTCGGTTTGGGCGATGACCTGGTCGCCGTGTCCCATGAGTGCGACTTTCCGCCCTCGGCCCGGGTCAAGCCCCGGATTACCCGCGCCCTGGTGGACTCAGACCAGCCATGTGAAACGATCGACCGCGAGGTCAAGGAAAAGCTGCATGAGGCCGGCACACTATATGATTTGGATTTCGAACTCCTCGAGCGCCTGCAGCCGGATCTGGTCCTGACTCAACAACTGTGCAGTGTGTGCGCTGTCTCGTACGACTCTGTGAAAGACGCGGTCAAGGGTTTGGTCCATTCGCCGCAGGTGGTCAATCTGGAGCCCCTGGGCTTGCAGGATATTCTTGAAAATATCCGAACCGTAGCCCGATTGACCGGGTGTTCCGAACGAGGCGAAGCAGTCATCAGCTCGCTTGAGCGCCGTGTCGACCGGGTGAAATCGCTGGTCTCGCGGATTGACAGGCGCCCGCGGACCTTCCTGATGGAATGGCTTCATCCCCCGTTCTCCGGGGGTCATTGGAATGGTGAATTAGTCACGATTGCTGGTGGAGTGGATGGAATCGCGAAGGCGGGTCACCCCTCGCGTCGGGTGGAGTGGAAAGAGATCCTCGATTTTGCCCCTGAAATCGTTGTGATCAGTTGCTGCGGATTCTCGATTGACCGGACGTTGCGCGAAATTGCGCCGTTGAAGGAGGTCGACGAGTGGCACCGACTTCCGGCCGTTCTCAACGAGCGCGTCTTCATTGCCGACGGGAACCAGTACTTCAGCCGCCCGGGACCGCGCATCGTCGACAGCCTCGAGATGCTGGCCGTGATGATTCACCCGGGACTCGCCCCCGAGTATCAATTTCAGTCGAAGGCGTTTCTCCAACTCAAACATGATTAGGCACAGAAGAGGCGCTTCGCCGCTAGAGACCCTCGCCAACCAGGATCTCCCGGATAAGAACAAATCACTCCGGGATTCCGGAGCGGTTGCTGTTTCTGGAATTTGAGGGTGTAAAGAACGATATCGGCTGAGCTACCGTCGGCCTGATCTTGGAGAGCCGGACGCGCGTCCCCCACCGCCGCCACTCGAACGGGATTCGCCCCGAGGGGCGGGAGCGCTACGGAACGAGGGGGAAGGGGCCGAATAATGAGGTGCGGAGTAATTTGGTCTTGAAAATTCCTGCCGCGGCATAGAGGGTGCTGAGTAGGTCTGACGTGGCGCTGAGTAACTCGGACTGGGCGCCGCATACCGGGGCGCGACGGGCGAAGGCGCAGAATAGCGAGGCGCTTCGTATCTCGGCGAAGGAGCGGAGTAACTGGTTCTTCCTGCCGGGGGGGTATAACTCGGACGCATATCATTCCGGTTGACAGGGGGCGGATTGTAGGATGACTTATAGGAGTTGGGCCCCACCCGCTCGATTCGTCCTGTTCCCTCGGGATTGTAGCTGGGGCGGTTGCTGTCAAAGGAAGAGCGCGCACTGTTGCGCGCTCCCGGATTCTGTTCCGCATAATTCCTCCACTGCGACCCTGGCTCGTTGCGCAGTGAAGAGCTGGTCTTCGGTTTATCGGTCCTCGTCGTCTTATCCTCACTTCGAGACGGTGAGGATGGAGTACTCGGCCTCGATTCCGGACGAACCACTTCCTGTCGAGGCGCTGTCCCGCGAGAGTCGTTGCTTCGAGGCGCCTGGACTGCAGGAGCTTGCGGTCGGGCTCCCTCACTCCGGCCTCCGGTGACCGACGATGGAACTGGAACCCCCTGGTTCCGAATTTCAGAGCGTCCGTTGGCCCCACCGCTGCCTCCAGAATAAGGAGTCCGGATCGCCGGCGCTTGAGTCGCCCCGCGGTTGACTCCTTCGCCCCGCACGCCCGAAGAGGCCCCCGCCGCGGTCCCGGCAGGATTAATCACTTCACCCCGACGTCCCATGTTCTCTCGATTATTGATGACGGCGCCATTGCCTCTCGATCCTGCGCCGATCGCATTCCGATTCGCCCCCACCGCGGTTCCCGCGCCTCCAAAAGGTGGACCCGATCGCAGGGCGTCACCCGGTCGTGCGCCAGTTCCGCGAATGCCATCCTGACGGGTCCACCCCTTCGTGTCGGAGGCGATTCGAGTTGCCGAGCTGTTTGCAAAAGAGGACGGCCTCAACACTTCCGAGCCTGAAACCCGTTCTACGCGTGGACGCAAGCCTAACTGCAGGTTGTTGTTGGAGGTGACCTGCGAGATAACCTCACGATTTCGCACCATACTCTGTCGCGTGATGACGTTATGGTTGAACACGTTATTGTTCACCACAACGATCCGGTCGTTGAAAAAGTTGCGAGGGCGGAAGGTGTGGATGTTGAAGAACGCACTCCCAAAGAAGAAGCGGTCAAAGGGTGAAAACGGGCACCATCCTACAAAAGTTCCAAAGTTGAAAAAGAACGCCCGGTGGGGACTAAAGAACCCGAACGAAGTCCCGGGGCACCATGCCCAACCGAAGCCCGAAAACCACTCCCAGCCGCCATAGTGGTAGGGGAGCCAACCCCAGGGTTCATAAGAGACCCAGGAATAGCCCAGGCTTGGATACCACGCCCAACGGCCGTAGCTGTAAGGTACCCAGCCATCATCGACGTTATATGGAAACCACACGTACCCGTAGCCGTTCTGGTATACCCAGTGTCCATAGTGATCGAGATCGTAGGCCCCGTAGTTGACTGAGGACGGCAGGTAATGATAGCTGCTGGAACGAGCAAGGTAATCATCCCGATCGGAGTTCCAGCGATCCCAGTCATCGCGACCGGCGGCCCGTCCCAGGTAATATTGGGCGTTGTCGCCATTCGGAAGCGAGAAAAGCTCGTTGGCGCGCACCGTTGCATTGCCGGCGTTGCTGTTGACTTGGACCTCCCCTCGAAAGACCGTCAAATCATCCCGGTCGTCGACTTCCAGACGGAAACGGGCGCCTCCGTTATAGCTGTCAGCCGCCAGCGCGGGGGTTGTCACTCGAAAGGTGTCGTTGTAACTCTGACGGACATTGAAGTAGGCGAGCCCTTGGCTCAGGAAGACTTGGGTGTATCGACCGTTCGAAGACTGGTCGAGCTGCTGGACTTCGAAAACACTGTTGGAGGCCAGGCGCACATAGGACCCGTCGTCAAATTCGATCTCTGCCCGGCCTTGAGCGCCCACCCACAAACGGTCCCCCACCAAAAGGGGGGCGTTGATGGTGGCATCCAGCCATTCGTCATTGGGTCCATGCTGGAGTGAAACGTCGCCTTCCACCAGGCTGAGGCGCAAAACGCGGCCCTGATAACCCTCATCCCCATTCTGGCCACTTTGCTCATTCGGTGGATACGAAAGATCCTGAGTCCAGGAAAAACCGGTTGCGAAAAGCAAAAATGCAAGTATTAAGGCGCTGTTGGTAATTACTTTGAATGTGAGCCGTTTCATCTCTGGCCACCCCCTCGGGCTCTTGTCCTGCCCTACTCGCCTAGATGTAAATTATAAGTCCTGGGTTGTCATTCTTGTACTTATTTTTTAGGGGTTTGGTGGACTTTGGCCAGGAGACACGACGGTGTTCGTCTGAACTTGCGGAGAGACAATCTTGTACGTGCTCTCTGGTGTTGGACACTGACAATCACAGACGAATGCTGGGGCGGCCTTGGTCCTGAATTGGCCCTGAAAACGACCTGACGAATTCCGGTGAAAATCAGCCCTCCAGTTGACGGGAAGATTGCGTTTTCCGGCACCATTGGCTGGTCAAACTGCAAACGTGCTGAGATGTCACTTCAGAGGCGTTTCGTTCCAGTCAGTTCGATTGACAATTTGACGGGATTCAATATAATCAAAGGGTTTTCGGCCATCCGGGGCACAATGCAATCAGCTCATCCGAAGACTAAGGAGGAGAAGAAGTCAATCTCCTTTTGCAGGCCTGCCGTATCATTACTGTGGATGGATGAGCGTGCTTGAAGGCCGATAGTTCTCCTTCGCAATACTTAAAACGAGCGATGCGGGAAGGCGACTCCCTGGGCTCGTAACTCAGGATCCAGCGAATTCAGCAAGGATTGTCCTCATGTGGTTCCAGCTCTGGTTGCTTCTGGCAACGGCACCTTTGACCCCGTGGCAGAAGACGTTGCGTCAGTTCTTCCCCCGCGATCGCTTTGTGGGGTTGTATCAGACCAACTGGTTTGATCTGGCGTTCCTCATCCCCTATTTCACGGTGCTGGTTATTCTGGCGATGTATGGCCTTCACCGCTATCACCTTGTGTTCCTCTACTTCAAGCATCGTGCCAACCGGGCGAAGATCAAGGAGCATTTCATCGAGCTCCCGCGTGTGACGATTCAACTGCCGATCTTTAACGAGCGGTACGTCGTGGAGCGCCTCGTGGAGGCCACGAGCGGCATGAACTATCCGGTGGAGTTGTTGGAGATCCAGGTCCTGGATGACTCCACCGACGAAACGCAGCAGATCGCAGCCGACGTGGTGGAGCGCTACCGCAAGACCGGATTGAATATCTCTTATCACCACCGTGAAAATCGGGCAGGATTCAAGGCCGGGGCGCTTGAGGCGGGGCTGAAGTTGGCCAGCGGCGAATTCATCGCCATTTTCGACGCGGATTTTATGCCGCCCCCCGAGTTTCTCAATCAGACGATTCACTATTTCACCAGCACGGAAGTGGGCATGGTGCAGACCCGGTGGGGACACATCAACCGGAACTATTCTTTCCTCACCCAGGTGGAGTCGATTCTGCTGGACGGCCATTTTGTGATCGAGCATGGCGCTCGTTACGTCGCGGAGCGCTTCTTCAACTTCAACGGGACGGCAGGCATCTGGCGTCGCAAAGCGATCGAGACCTCGGGGGGTTGGGAGCACGACACGCTCACCGAAGACACCGATCTCAGCTACCGCGCCCAAATGCGCGGCTGGAAGTTCGTGTATGTTCCGGAAGTGGTGTGCGATGCCGAACTGCCCGTGGAAATGACTTCCTTCAAAGTGCAGCAGTTCCGGTGGGCCAAGGGGCTGATTCAATGCGCGAAGAAGGACCTGCCCATGATCCTGAGGGCCAAACTGCCGTTGCGGGTGAAGATTGAGGCCTTCTTCCACCTCACCGCGAACATCGCCTACCCCCTCATGGTCGTTCTCTCCCTGGTGCTGCTTCCCGCGACCATTGTCCGGTTTTACCAGGGGTGGACACAGATGCTGTGGATTGACCTTCCTTTGTTTCTGGCTTCCACCTTCTCCGTTTCCTCCTTTTATCTTGTCTCGCAGCGCGAGTTGTTCCCTGATTCATGGTGGCGAAAAATCAAGTATCTTCCCTTTCTGATGGCGACAGGCATCGGGCTGTCGGTGTCGAATTCCCGGGCTGTCGTGGAGGCCTTGCTGGGGATCCAAACCAGCTTCAAGCGGACCCCGAAATACCGCATTGAGAGCCAGCGTGACAGATGGACGGTAAAGAAATACCGGCGCCGGAGCGGGTATACGCCTTACATTGAACTGCTCCTGGGGATCTATTTTGCGTTGACGGTGTATTACCTGATTATGAACGAAGATTACGCGGTGACGCCCTTCTTGATCCTTTTCGTGATTGGATACCTTTATACCGGATTCATGTCGCTGCTGCAGACCTACGTGGAGAATTTGCGCGCCATGAGGCAGGCTCTTGTGGAACAGTTTGCGGCCTTGTTCCCCAAGCACACCGCAAAGGTCGGATGAACACATCCGGGAGGACTGAAGAGGTGCTCAAGCGTGCACGCTGACTCGAGAACCACCGCGGGACATCGACCCAGGGCGACCGGACGGAGCGGTCCGATCCCGATCTCTGTCCGTGTCGTGCCTCGAAGTGTGTGAAGGATCCTCCCAGCCATGCGATTAGCTGCGCTGGGTTTTTTATTGCGCTTTTGCTTGAACAATTCACTCGAGAACATATGGGGGAGTCCAGGAATGCAACTCAACTCTAAGGCGCGGTGGGCTTGTGCGTGGATGGCCGGATTTTCCCTTTTCTTGGCCGTGCCGTCGGCGCTGAGCTGGGGAGTGGAAAAAGAGCCCATGGAGGTCTACCGGGCCCGGCGCGCGGCAGTCATGGATAAACTGAAGGACGGAGTCATTGTCGTCTTTGGATTGAAGGAATCGGAGCAGTCCGATGCGGATTTGACCCGGTTCCGGCAGGATGACTACTTCTATTACCTTTCGGGATGGGATGAACCCGGGGCCATTCTGATGCTGCTCCCCAAAGGGCGCCAGAACATCGCCACGGCCATGTTTCCGGGCGAGCAGACCCACCGGGAAATCCTTTTCCTCGCCAACCGGGATCTCGCGCGGGAACGGTGGACCGGGCCGAAGCTGGGGCCGATGGACAAGCAGGCGCCCACGTGGACGGGATTCCCGCTGGTGCTGCCGCTCGATCGCTTTCCCACCGAGATGAGCAGTGCCCTGAGCACGGGCCAGGTTGTCTACACGATCTTTCCACCGGCGACGGCGAACCTGCGACTTTCCCGGGAGCAGGAAAAGGTGGAACAATTGAAAACCCTGGCGCCCTTTGCCGAGATTCGTGACGCTCGAAACGCCATCGACAGTCTCCGGCAGGTCAAGAGCAAATCGGAAGTTACCCTTCTGCAGAAGGCTGTTGACGCGTCCGTGGATGCCCATCTGGCGGCCATGAAAGCGATCAAACCGGGGGTTTTCGAATACCAGGTGGCAGCGCTGCTCAAGTACACGTGGGAAAATGAGGGTTGCGAGCGCGCCGCCTATGCGCCCATCGTCGGTTCGGGATTCGACTCCACGGTGCTGCACTACAATCAGGACGACCAGGCCATCAAGAGCGATCAAACGGTGGTTGTTGACGCCGCCGGTGAATTCAGCGGATATGCCGCCGACATTACCCGGACGTACCCGGCCAGCGGAAAATTTACGGAACGCCAAAAGCAGATTTACGAACTGGTGCTGGGGGCCCAGGAGGAGGCCGTCCATGCCATCGTCCCGGGCAAAACCCTGTTGCGCGGTTTGACCCCGGTCGTGAAAGATTATTTCAGGAAGAGTCCCTTGCGGGGGCCGAAGGGCGAGGGCGATACGCTGGATCATTACTTCATTCACGGGACCGGACACTGGCTGGGCCTGGCGGTCCACGACGTGGGCGACTACAACCGGCCGATTGACAAGAACATGATCTTTACCATCGAACCCGGACTCTATATTCCGGAAGAGAACCTGGGGGTCCGCATCGAAGATGATTACATGGTCACGGAGGAAGGAAAGGTCGTCAAGCTTTCGTCGCGGCTCCCCAGCTCGATCCAGGAAATTGAACGATTGATGTCAGGCTCGAGCCCGAAAGGCCGTTAGGGACGGCGATCTCAGCGCGCCGGGATGTGTCGCCGGGAGTTCAGGACAAGATTCAATTCAAGGGAGGATTTTTAAAATATGTTTGTCATGGGTAACGATTTACGGCGTGGGATGCTGATCCGGCATAATAATGAACTGCACAAGGTGTTCAGCGTGGAACATCGCACTCCCGGGAACCTTCGGGCTTTTGTACAGGCCAAAATCCGCAATGTGCGAACCGGCGCCATGTTCGAACACCGATTCCGCTCACAGGATTCCGTCGAGAAGGTCAACGTGGATGAGTCGGAGATGGAATACTTGTACAAGGATGGGACGAATTACTTCTTCATGGACACGAAGACCTACGAGCAGACCAACATTTCCGAGGACATGCTCGGGGAAGACGCGAACTACTTGACCCCCAACCTGAAGGTCCAGATCATGGTCTTTGAGGGGCGACCTATTGGCATCGAGTTGCCCGCGACGGTGGACCTCAAGGTGGTGGAAGTGGAGCCCGGGTTGAAGTCCGCCACCGTCTCGAATGTCGGGAAGCCCGCCAAACTTGAAACCGGGCTTACCGTTCAGGTTCCCGCGTTCATCGATGCGGGTGAGGTGATCCGCGTTGACACGGAAGAGGGAAAGTACCTGGAGCGGGTGCGATAAGGCAGTTGGGATCAATGGGAATCCTGTGGCGAACAGGGATTCATAGGATGAGCAGGATGGAACGGAATAAGTCAGGTTTTTGAACAGGCAAGTTTTTAGGCAAGAGGTTTTGACTCTCTGCCCGCAAGCCCGGAGACATCCGAGTACTCCATCTCTCCCTTGGCCAATCCCACCAGAGCCCGAGCGATTTCCTCTTCTTCGCCGGCGCTCACGGTTCTCAAATCCAGAAGCGCCTGATTCCCTTCGACTCGCGCCAGGATCGGAATCCGCCAACGGCGGAGGTGGCTTTCGACCGCCCGGGCAGAGTGTCGCGTGCCGGTGATGGCTATCAGCAGGGTATGAATCTCCTGGCCGGGGGTTGACCCTCCACCAATCACGGAAGTGCCCGGCAGAACCCGGAGGGTCAGGCTTCCTTGCGGTTTCGCCGATTCTTCAACACGTTGAATCAATTGTTTCGCGCGAGTTTCAATGTGGTCTTGTGATTCAAAGATCATCATGACCGTCGGCACTTGAGTGCGCTCTTCGTGTCGGAGGTAGGGAAGGATCGTGGCCTCAAGGGCGGCCATCGTCAGCTTGTCGACCCGAAGGGCCCGGTAAAGCGGATTCGTCCGAAGCTGCGCGAGGATTTTCTTGCGGCCCACCAGGATGCCCGCCTGGGGTCCACCGAGGAGTTTATCGCCGCTGAAGGTGATCACGTCCACGCCCGCCTTCAGGCTGTCAGCGACGGTGGGTTCGCCGGTGATTCCAGTCCCGCTCAAATCAACAAGGCATCCGCTGCCGAGGTCCTCCACCAGGAGCAGGCGCCGGCGGTGTGCAAGCCGGACCAATTCTTCGAGTGGCGGCTGTTCCGAAAAGCCGACCATCTTGAAGTTACTGCGATGGACCCTGAGGATGACTCTCGTTTGGGCGTTGATGGCCCGGGTGTAATCGCTGACCCGGGTGCGATTGGTGGTTCCCACTTCACGCAACACGGCGCCGCTTTTCCCCATGATTTCAGGGATTCGAAACGAACCCCCGATTTCCACTAGCTCTCCCCGCGAAACAATGACCTCGCCTCCCTCCGCCAGTGAATTGAGCACTAACAGAACAGCGGCGGCACAATTGTTCACCACCAATCCGGCTTCACATCGGAGCAGCACTGTCAACAAACGCTCGGCGTGCACATCGCGATTTCCACGCGTGTTCCTTTCTAAATCGAATTCCAGGTTGGAGTATCCGGAAGCCACTTCCCGGATACGCTCCAGGGCCGCAGGCGACAGCGGTGAGCGGCCAAGATTCGTGTGGAGCACCACGCCGGTGGCGTTGATCACTCTCCGCAGTGAGGGCGAAAACCGGCGCTCCAGCGTGGAAAGTACCCGGGGAGAGATCTCAGCCAGCGCTGGAGTAAAATCGGGTTCGGGCAACCGTCCGGCTCGAATGCGATTGCGAAGGGTTTGTACCTCCCGGCGCAACTCTTCCACTACGGCTTCATGCGGGAACCTGTGTGAATGGTCGCGGAGCTCAGGGGCGAGCAGCAACTGGTCGATCGCCGGAATCCTCCGCAGGAGAGACGCCGCAGTTCCGGCCGATCGCGTCGAGGTCCTCTTTTTTATTGAAGGAGAAAGAGTTATGGGCATTCGACCATTCAACCACATTGAAATTTCAGGTGTCAACTTTTTGATTGAGAGAGCTTTCTGCAATTGCTTTTGACTTGCTCGAGGAGATGAAAGGTTATCAAATCGTAGGATTTCATTCTCAAACGCCGAGTCCTTTCGACAGGCCGTGATTCAAGTCATCTCGCCGATTCAGCGGCGCCTCAACAAGAATAGAAATTCTGCAGCCTCATTCATCGGTTCGAGTTCAGCGGGATCAGGAGGCATTTATTGATTTTCGAGAGGGAATGAGGCCCGTATGGGTCGTGGGGTCGGGAACCCGAAGTCGCCTCCAGGACTACAAGTTTCGTTTTCTCAACTCCTGCAGTTGTCGTTGGCACATTGTGACCGTAACGATGCCACGAATTTCCGGGCTTTTGACCGTGTTGACAATTCCGAGGGCTGTCCAGAAATGGGCGAGGTTAAACCCGGAGGCCATCGCTCTCAGGCCGAACCCAGAGGTTCCATAAGTGAAATCAGGGAGCGTGAATCCGGAAAAACGCATGAGTCGCGGTGCCCGCTCGTCTACCGAAGCAGATACCGGGAATCGATTGAGCAGCTTCACAACGTCGGCCAGTGTCACCAGGGCAGCGGCGTTATCGAATTCCGCGTAGCTTGACACAAGTCCCAAGGCAATGTGAGTCCACTCCTCGTTGGGTTCAGCGCCAGTCACAAGTGATCGAGCCTCCTGCAAGTACTGGCTCGCCAACGCAGTGTTTTTCGCCTTTGTCAGTATTTGGGCGGTGACGATCAAGGAGACAGCTCGCTGCGCCGGATCGTTGTTCGTAAGGCACAACTCGTGGGCCTTCGCGAACTGTCCGGCGATAGCAAAATGGACAGCCGCGCGGTAGCTAAGATAGTTTGTTACATCCTCCTTCAGCCTTTTGTCACTGATCTTCCCCGCCAAGGCCCACCCCCGCGAGTATGTGCCAGGCATTGTGGCAATAGCGGCTCGGGCGTAAAGGATGTTCTGCGCCAGGACATCCGTCTCCTTTTCGGCCTTCTCCACCAGTGCATCGACTTGCCGCGCGGCAAGGTCCTCCTTGCTCTCTCCCTTATGTGGATAGACAGTTGGAATATCGGAAAGAGGTGGTGCGGGCGACGTTGAAAAATTGGCTATGGCTTCGAGCTTCTGGGCACGCGTATCGAGTTCGGCAGCTCGCGCCGGAAGGATCTCAGACATTCGAGGAGATAGCACGCCAATGGTGCTGATTTGTTGTCGCGCAGCCAATTGGAGGTCTTCCCCCTTAGCTGGCAATGGCGCATTAATGAGCAGATCAGCCGCCAAGTTCAGGAAATCAATCCCCAGTGCCGGGTTCAGATCCCCCGCGGCGGTGATCCGAATGGGGTTCCGGGTTACCCCCAGCTGCCTGCGTCCCGGATCATCTTCCGTGTTTGCCGCAAAGACGCGGCCAGGGGTGAAAACATAGGAGTAAAGGACAAGGAGTTCGTTCGGATCGAGCAGGCCCGAGCTTCGCAGACGACGGAGAGCTGCCCGGAAGACGCCTTGGGCCAGGTCGAAGTCCTTCTCATGAAGATTCAGGAGCACATACTGCAATCCGAAAGAAATACCATCTTGAAGGCTGTCGATGGCCAATTCTGCTGTGACCTGTGGATTGTTAGTGACGCTGGCCGCGGCCATGTCGAGAAGGACCGCACTGCGCCGCGTCCTGTCGTCGAACGCGCCCCGTTTTCGGTCTTTCTCGTCGGAATCAGCCTCTTGAGACATTTCTTCCAACCACCTCTTTGCCAGTTCAGGGGCTCTTCTTCTGGCCACAAGCAGCACCTCACGCCGGGCTTCGTTTTTTGGTGACTCATTTCTGATCTTTGCAGAAGTCTGCGAGTCTCTTACTGTGTTAGCAGTTTGCCATGCTTGCACCAAATACCTGCGAGCACCTTCCGTATCAGATTCCCAAGAGAGGTCGGCAGTCTGAGCCTGAACACGCACTGCGGCAAGGGTGTCTTGCCAGTCCTTCGAGCCGTCAGCGGTCACCCGCAGGATACCAATGATTCTTGCTATTACCTCCTGTCGTATCTCCTCGGTCATTGTGTTTTCGGCGGGTTGAGGCGGCGCCTTCGTTTGGGCGTCCAGCCGGGATTCGGCAAGTTTGCATTGCGGATTAGGTCTGATTTGGGCTCCAGTATTGGTTGCTCCCGCAGGCAGGAGAAGGAGAGCCGAGATGAGAACCGATGGAGCGACTTGTTTCATTACTGCCTCCTTCATTCCAATATGAGAATGGAACCTGAACCACGAACCATCTCTGACTGCTATCGCGTGATTTGAGACGGACTGGCTAGAAGCGAGAAAGCAATTGCGGTCAAAGACCTCTTCCCGGGCCACAGCACGTCCGATAACTGACAGTGAGCCTATATCACAAGGATCGCCATATTTCATTGGAGGGAGAGATTCAGACCCTGGCAAAAGAAGAGGTTAGAGCCCCCCCATGCCATTACTCTCACAGATCCAGTAAACAACATTCGCGGTGCAGACAAGCATCGAATGGGCGGTAAAAAAATTTACAGCGCCTTGCGACGATCCTTATCTATATTGCGTCCAACCATCGAAGGAACTCCTCCTTTGAACCTTCCTCGGTAGTCGCACCTCCCCATGCTTTCTTCATGATGCCATCTTCCAGGAAGATTTTGATTGGAACTCTTGTGATTCCAAGTTTCAAGGCCAGGCGAAAATCATCATCATAAAAGACTTTGAAAGGAAACAGCGCTTGGGCGGCTTCAAGCGAAGACTTCTTGTCTCCAAAGGAGATGACTCCGATGAAATCAATGTTGTTACGCTTCTTAACAAGAGGGTTTAGGAACCGTGCTTCTGTTTTGCATGCGTTGCAGTTTGGAGTGACAAAGACGAGAATCACCTTTCCGCTTCGGAATGCTCGATTCTCAAGTCTGACTCCCTGCAAGTCGACCAAGTGCGCCTCAGGGAGCGGTTTTCCGATCATGGTTTGTGGACCTGAGGGTTGTGGGGCGCTTTGCCTTCGACTCACTCTTGTCCAAATTAGCTTTTTAAAATGAAAGGGGTTGAGCCATCACGTGTGATGGATTCGCAGTCCGGAAGATTGCAAATTCACATTCGGAGGCTCAACCGTGAACACATTTTGCAGCATTTTCAGTCAATTCGCCACGGCGAACTTTTTCCGCGTTGGGAGTTTCAACGCCGGGTACAAGAAAGCCGGGCCGAGCGGCATGCTCGGGGATTTACCTGTTGGGGCCAGTTCGTGGCCATGCTCTTTTGCCAGTTGGGACGAGCGCAATCGCTGCGCGAGATTT